>JANMRJ010000408.1:0-4951 GCA_031370985.1 Acidimicrobiales bacterium | reverse complement strand
CCCGGGCCGGATAGCTGATGTCGCCGATATCGGCCGCGAACGCCCGCCGGAAGTCCTGCCGGTCGAAGAAGCGCTCGATCTTGCGTTGGCCGGCCTCGTCGACATCGGTCCCGTCCGCGTCGAGGAACCGCAAGGTGACCGACTGGGGGTCATCCCTCGCCAGGCGGACGGTGACCCCGCCCTGACCCTGGGAGCGGCGGACGTGGAACCGGGTCACGGGCACCGGCGACATCTCCAGGTCGGTGACATCGACACCGCCGGCGTTCAGACCGGCCATCACCGCCCGCTTCAGCGCCCGGGCCGCCCGGCTCGAGTCGCGCGACGTGGCGACTGTCGAGCCCTTCTTCATGGTGGTGGCGTAGGCCATAGCCAGCCGGCAGGCGAACTCGGGGGTGATGTCGACGTTGGCCAGGCCCGTCACGCCGTTGCGGGTGAACAGTTTTCGGGCCCCGCGCGACTCCCACACGATCGAGGAGTTGATGATGGCGCCGGGCTCGACGGTCTTGAACGGGTAAACTTTCACGCCCGGGTTCACGACCGCGTGCTCGCCGACGAAGCAGTTGTCGCCGACGACGACACCTTCCTCGCAGCTGGCGTGGGCCCGCAGGTCGGTGGACCGGCCGATCACCGACCCCCGCAGGCGCACGCCCTGGCTCACATACGCGTTGTCGTGGACCACCGATCGCTCGATGAAGGCGTCGGGGCGGACCATCACGTTGGTACCTAGCACCGAGTACTCCCGGATCTGGGCGCCGGCCTCGACCCGGCAGTAGTCACCGATGATCGCCGGCCCGGTGATCTCGGCCGCGGGATCGACTTCGGCCCCCTCCCCCAGCCACACGCCCTCGGCGATCCGGAAGCCACCCACGTCGATTGCCACCTTGGCGTCGAGCACGTCGCGATGGGCCTTGAGGTAGGCCTCGAGCGTGCCGACATCCTCCCAGTAACCCTCGGCCACGTGGCCGAAGATGGGCCGGCCGTCGGCCAGGAGCCCGGGGAACACGTCACTGGAGAAGTCGACCTGGGTGCCCTCGGGGATGTAGTCGAACACCGCCGGGTCGCAGACGTAGATCCCGGTGTTCACCGTGTCCGAGAACACCTGGCCCCAGGTCGGCTTCTCCAGGAAGCGTTCGATGGAGCCGTCCTCCCTGGTGATGACGATGCCGAACTCGAGAGGGTTCTCCATGGCCTTGAGGGCCAGGGTGGCAAGGGAGCCCTTGCGTTCGTGGACGGCCACCAGCTCAGAGAGGTCGATGTCGGTCAGCACGTCGCCGGAGATGACCAGGAAGGGCTCGTCGAGCTCGTCGCGGGCGTTGCGCACCGAGCCGGCGGTGCCGAGCGGCGTCTCCTCAGTGGCATACACCATCCGGACCCCGAACTCCGAGCCATCACCGAAGTAGGTGCGGATGGTCTGGGGCAGGAACGCCAGGGTGACGACGATGTCCTCGAAGCCGTGCGACTTCAGCAGCCGCACGATGTGCTCCATCATCGGCCGGTTGGCCAGGGGCATCAGGGGCTTGGGCTGGTTGGACGTGAGGGGACGCAGGCGGGTGCCCTCGCCGCCGGCCATGATCACGGCCTTCATGCTCGCCCCTTTGGCGAGGTCAACCCGTCGCCAATCGTCCGGCCCGGCCGTCGCGTAACGCCTGTCGAGCGGGGCCGACGTAGGTGGCGGCGGCGTACCAGGCCATGATCAGGCCGGCGACGGCCACCACCCACGCCAGTGCGTACGCCGGACCCTCGCCGTGGCCCCACAGGAACAGCGGGAACGCCACCATCATCAGAAGGGTGCCGCACTTACCGGCCCAGCTCACCTCGATACGCTTGGCGCCCAAGGCGCCCAGGAGGACAGTCGTCCCGGCCACCAGCACCTCGCGGGCGATGGCCGGCCAGAAGATGGTCGCCGGCACCGACCCGTCGACCACAATGGCGATCATCCCGGTGACGAGGAGAACCTTGTCGGCGATCGGGTCGAGGACTTTGCCGAGGTTCGAGACCTGGTTGAAGTGGCGGGCGATATAGCCGTCGACCCAGTCGGTGGCGCCGAGGCCGCCGAGCAGGAGAGCGGCACCCAACCGGTTCTCCCGGCCGAACAGGAGCCACAGGAACACCGGTACGCACAACAGGCGCACCAGGGAGATGGCATTCGGGAGGGTGGCGATGCGATCGAGGCGTCCCTCGTCGTCCTGAGGCGCCGTCATCGGGTCGATCCTACCCGTGCCCGCACGACGGCCCGTCCGGCCCGGCCATGGACCCCGACACCGGGCTAGTGTCGCCGTCATGGGGGTTCGAGCGGTCATCGTTCCGCGCCCGCTGACGGTCGCGGCGCTGGCCGTCACCGGTGGCGAAGTGCGGGTGACCAACACCGGCACAGAGGACGACGAGTACTCCTTTCTCATCGACCGGGAGGCGGCCCAGTGGGGTTGGGTCACCCCGCCGACCCTCACCGTGCCCGCCGGGGCCGAGGGGTCGGTCAAGGTGCTGTGGCGCCTGCCCAAGTCGCACAAGCCGCCGGCCGGGCCGCTCCTGTTCACGGTGACCGTCAAGTCCGTCAATGACAAGACGGTGTCCACGGTCGCCGACGGCATCGTTGACGTGGCGCCCATCTCGGACCTGCTGGCGACGCTCAACCCGACCACCGCCCAGGGCAGCGGGCCGTCGCATCACAGCGTGGCCGTCTCGAACCGGGGGAACGCCCCGGCCCGGTTCCGGCTCACCGCCGGCGACCCCGACGGCAGCCTCGACTTCGACGTGGAGCCCGTGACGCTGGAGACCGCGCCGGGCACGGTGACATCGGCCAACCTGCGGGTCACCCCGAAGAAGCGCCTCCGCCGCGGCACCGCCGCGCTTGCCTTCCATGTCGTGGCCGAGGCCGAGGGCCACGAGCCCTTCAGGATGGAAGGCACGTTCACCCAGGAGGGCACGGGCATCGGCAGGGCCCCGATCATCATCGCCATCGTGGTGGCTGTCATCGTGCTGGTCGGCGCGGCGATGGCCATGGCCGGCGGCAAAGGCAGTGCTCGTGGCGCACCCTCAGGGACCACCGTGGCCGCCGCCGCCCCGGCCGTCGACGACCCGGCCTGTCCAGCCAAGGGCCATGACAACCGCGACCGCAGGACCTCCGGCCTCCCGTTCAATTATTCCTTTCTCTTCACCACGCCCGACGGGTGCAAGCCGGTGCGCTTCAACCCGTGCGAGCCGATCCACTTCATCGTCAATCCCGCCGATGCCCCAGCCGGCGGGCTGGCCGATGTCCGCAAGGGCTTCGGTTTGATCGCCGAGGCCGGCGGCTACACCTTCGTCGATGACGGCACCACTACCACCGACCGGTTCGACTTCACCCGCCAGGCATACGACCCGGGCCGCTACGGCGAACGGTGGGCGCCGATCGTCGTCAGCTGGGGCCGGCTCGGCAGTCAGGGGCGCAACGACGTTGTCATCGCCGGCATGGGGAACGGCCAAGTGGTCGACGGCTCCATCGTCACGGGCATGCTGAACCTCAACGCGGATGCGCGCATCGACCTCGCCCGCCAAAACCCGGTGCCCGACGGCTATGACGAGGGCATTTCCTGGGGCCGGGTCATCCTCCACGAGCTGGGCCACGTGTTCGGCCTCGGCCACGTCGAGAGCAAGAACGCGATCATGCACGAGCAGCTCCTGGAGCAGACGCTCAGCAAGACCGAGTACGGCGTGGGCGACATCCAGGCCTGGCGCCAGCTCGGCCGCCAGGCCGGGTGCACCTCCACGCCGGCCGTGCGCACGGTGGCGCCGCTCGGTGGCAACCGGGCGACCACCACCGTCACCCGCTAGTAGGGGCCGACGAAACGGGTAGCGAAACTCGGGTCGCACAAGGCTCCGACCGTACCGGCTTCGGTGTGACAGGTGCCCAGCGACGAGATTCCTGCCCGAAATGGACCGCGAACCCGTCCACGGGCGCGGCTCTACCCCGGATGGCACCGGGGAACGGAGGGCGCTAGGCCGCGAGGGGGACGGCCCGAGCGCCGGCCAGTGCCGACGCAAGCTGGGCCAGGATCGTCAGGTCGACGTGGAGGGTCACACGACCGATCCTGCGGACCCGAAGGTGCAGCAACGCCCACTCGTGCTTCAACCGGCCGAAGGTGCGCTCGATGGAAACGCGGGTCCGGTACAATTCCTTCCACCGCTGGGTCTCCCGAGGGATGAGCGTGTGCAGGCGGTCGGCCTTGATCCACACGCTCGCCGGGGTGCATTCGGCGGTCGGGCACCGGTACTTGGCCGCGCCGCGCTTGGCGTCAGAGCCGGCGAAGGTCCACACGCCGTGGTCGCACTTCGGCGGTGCCGCCTTGCCCTGCTTCACGAACGGCGTCATCCGCAAGGGGGCGACGGGGCGGATGCCCCGAAGCTCGCAGCCGTCGTAGAACGGGGCCACGTCGTAGCCCTTGTCTGCGATGCACACCGAGGGGACGATGCCGTTCCCGGCGAGCATGTCCAGGAGGTCAGGGACGACGGGGACCTCGGCGTCCTTCGCCGTGCGGGTGGTCCACGACACGGGTAGCCCCGTCGCCACGTCGACCGCGGCGTGGACCTTGTACCCGTAGAACCCGCCGCCTTTGCGCGTGCCGATCGAGCTCCTGTGGCCCCAGGAAGCGTCGGGGTCGGAGAACTTCGTTCGCTCCGGGCCGTGGTTGAAAACGTGCTTCTGGCCGTTGGCGTAGGCAGGGAGGTCCGAGCCGTCGATGGCGATCATGTCCCCGAACCCGGGCAGCTCGGACTTGAGGGAGACCAGGACGGCGGTAATGCACGCGCCGAGCATTGGGCCGTTCGCCCGAAGCTTGGCCGTGAAGCGGTAGCAGGCGTAGACCGATGGAACCTCCCCATCACCCGCGATAGCTTCACGCAGGGCGGCGTGTTCCCGAACCAGGGCCACGGTCCGGGTCCAGGTTGGGATGGAGTAGACCGACTTGGCCAGTGC
>JANMRJ010000399.1:0-1071 GCA_031370985.1 Acidimicrobiales bacterium | reverse complement strand
AGAACGCCGACGGGTACGCCGGCCTTGCGGTCGGGCGACACGCCGTCCATCGCTGGCGTCGGCCGTGAGCGCGACGTGGGGGCGGAGGATGGGGCCTGGGAAGGGACCGATGTCGGGACTGCTCCAGTCGTCGCAGTCGTCGCCGGCACCGAATCGGGACGAGCGGGGACGGGCGGCGACACGGGGACCGAGGGCGGAACTGTTGGCGGGGTGGCGGTCACCGGCGCTGGCGGGGGCGCGACCGGGGTGACTGGCGTCCGGCCCACGGATGGCATTCGCATCTGCTGGCCGACGTAGATCCGGCTGGGGTTGGCAGGGTCGGCCAAGCGGTCACGGTTCATGTCGATGACCATGTCCCATTGCCCACGGACATCGGCTTCGGTGACCGCTCCGCCCGTGGCCTCGCGAAGGTGACGCTCGGTCATCACCCAAAGGTTGTCGCCCGGTCGGACCCCGACCTCGTCGACCTGGCCGTTGGCGACCACGGGTGGAGCGGCCAGGGGAGTCCCCGGCACCGTCAGCACCCAACCCGGCCGGATCATCTCGGAATCGGAACTGATCACCATCCCGTCCGGCATGGCCCGCCCCAGGTTCGCCTCCCGGAGCTCCTTCCATCGCTGACCGTCCCCGAGCGTCCGCTCTGCGATCGCCCACCAACTGTCGTTCCGCTTGACCTCGTAGGAGCGACCGGACTCAGCCGGCGCAGCGGGTTCCGTACCCATCGCCACCAACCGAGGGGACGGCAGGAGGATGGGTCCGGGCGCTGAGCGCGTCGGCGCGGGCTCGGCGACGATGGCAGCGAGCCGAGCAACCGGCAGGGACATGGCAGCCATCCGCGGAGGCCCCAAGCTGGTCAGGACGAGGGCCGCTGTCGCCACGAGTCGCCCCACACCAAGCTGAACGCCGGCGAACACCGGGGCTCGCCGGGCGGCGTGGCCGTGAGCGAGCGCCGCTATCTCGACCGTGGCGGCGAGGGCGATCTGTAGCCAGCACAGCCAGGCCAGGACGGCGAGGACTTTGACGATCACCATGTCGTCGATCCCACTTCGGGCTGCGGCGGTCAGCTCATCC
>JANMRJ010000389.1:0-1645 GCA_031370985.1 Acidimicrobiales bacterium | reverse complement strand
GGTTCGCGCTGGGACATGGGCTTGTCCGCCACCATCGACGGTGCGCCGGCGCGGGTGCGGCGGGCCGACGGCGTTTTCCGGGGTTTCGTCGTCGGGCCGGGCCGTCACGAGGTGGCCTTCTCCTTCCGGATCCCCGACGAGATGCGGGGCCGTACCGTCGGGTCTCTCGCACTCGTCGCTCTCGTCGGGCTCGTCGTCCATGGGAGGCGGAAATCCGGCAGCCGGCGTCAACCAAAAGGGGTAGTGCGCCGTCTTATGGGTAGGACGGGTATGGTTACGTCGCCCAAGGCGGCCGGCAACGCCTCGTTTCCACTGTGCGGTCAGTGATCGCCTTTCGACGGGGAACGCGGCTCGAACAAGGAGAAGCGCATGAGGAAACGCAACGTGCTCACCACGTTGGCAGCGGCGGCGATGGTCCTTCAGCTCGTTGGCGGGGCGGGCCCATCGGGGGCGCAAGTGACGCCCGAGGTGGCGTTCACGTTCTTGCCGACGTCTGGTGTGGCCGGCACCAAGATCGTCTTCGCCGGCACCGGCTGCCCGCACGTCCCACCCACGCCCACCCGGGACTTCGACGGCCTGGTCTTCCTGACCCAGGGCAACGCCACGCCCATCACCGGTACGACGGTGAACTTCACGTCAGACGCCGATGGCAAGTTCACCCCCCAGATCGACACCACCGGGCTCGCCCCCGGCCAGTACACCACCTTCGCCGTGTGCGCCAACACCTCGAAGGGCGGCCCCGGCAGCCCCTTCACGGTGACCGTGCCCGTCATCCCCGGGTCGACGTACTTCCCGCTCGTCCCGGGCCGCGTGCTTGACACCCGGACCGGCGCCGGCGTCGGCGGCGCCATCAACCCCATCGGTACCGGCGGCCAGATCGACGTCAAGGTCATCGACACCCTCGGCGTCCCGGCGACGAACGTGACCGCGGTGGCCCTGAACGTGGTGGCCACCAACGCCACGGGGCCGGCCAGCTTCCTGACGGTGTGGCCCACGGGCCAGACCCGACCGCTGGCATCGAACCTCAACTTCGTGCCCGGGGTCTCGGTGCCCAACCTGGTGATCGCCCGGGTCGGCGTGGACGGCAAGGTGTCGCTGTACAACAACCTCGGCAGCGTCAATGTGGCCGCCGACATCCAGGGCTACTTCCTGGGTGACGCCAGCGGCGCCAGCTACATCCCGCTGGCGCCGGGCCGCATCCTGGATACCCGCAACGGCACCGGCGGCACATCGGCGCCGGTGGGTGCGGGCGGCACCATCGAGCTCAAGGTCACCGACGCCGGCGGTGTGCCGGCGACCGGCGGCACCGCTGTGGCCCTGAACGTGACGGCCACCAACGTGAGCGGGGCCGAGAGCTTCCTCACCATCTGGCCGTCGGGCAGCTCCCGGCCCGTGGCCTCCAACCTGAACTTCATCCAGGGCCAGACCGTGCCCAACCTGGTCATCGCCCGGGTGGGTGACGGTGGGAAGATTTCCATCTTCAACAACGTGGGCAACGTCGACGTGGTCGCCGACACGCAGGGCTACTTCGCCGCCCCGGTGCCGTCGGGCACGGCGCTGCCCGGCTCGCAGTACTTCCCGGCCAACCCGGCCCGCATCCTGGACACCCGGACCGGCGTCGGCGTGCCCGGCGGGGCCATGGGTC
>JANMRJ010000381.1:0-2985 GCA_031370985.1 Acidimicrobiales bacterium | reverse complement strand
CGGGGTGCGCGAGGGCCAGCTCGAGCCCGCCTGCCTCTACCAGCACATGCTCGACCAGCTCGCCGTCCGGCAGCACCTGGCGCACGATCAACGGCACGGGCCAGGTCGTCGAGTCGTCCGGGAGTGACGGAGCGAACCGGTGCTGGGTCAGCCGGAGCAGATCTCCGTCACGTCGTACGGTGACGGCGGGGTAGCCGGGCTGGAAGATCCAGGCGTCCATGATCCGGCGCACCGGCTGATCGCTCGCCGCTTCCAGCGCGTCCCACAGGTCATGGGTCTCGGTGTTGCCGTAGGCGTGGGTCGCGAGGTAATGCCGGACACCGTCGCGGAACCGTTCCGGGCCGAGCCACTGCTCGATCATCCGCAGGACCGCGCCACCCTTCGTGTAGGTCAGCGTGTCGAACATGCCGCTGACGTCGTCGGGCGACTCCACGGGGTACTCGATCGGGCGCGTGTTGGCCAGACCGTCGACCTCGAAGGCGGCCATCCGGGACGCCTGGAACGTGTCGAACACCCGCCACTCGGGTTCCATCGCATCGATGCACAGATGGGACATGAAGGTGGCGAAGGCCTCGTTCAGCCAGATGCCGTTCCACCAGCGCATCGTGACCAGGTCGCCGAACCACATGTGGGCGAGCTCGTGGGCGATCGTCTCGGACACGTCGAGCCGCTCTTCGTGGGCGGCCTCTGCGGGATCGAGGAGGAGCAGCGTCTCCCGGTAGGTGACCAGCCCCAGGTTCTCCATCGCGCCTGCCCCGAGGTCCGGGATGGCCGCCTGGTCGAGCTTCCGCTCGGGGTATGGGATGCCGAAATAGTCGCTGAACCAATCGAGCGAGAAGACGCCGACCTCGTTGGCGTAGGCGGCCAGGTGCAACCGGTCCGGTCGGCAAGCGACGCGCACGGGGACGCCGCGGGCATCCGACGGCGGCGTCAGGGCCAAACGCCCCACGAGCACACACACGAGGTAGGTCGACATCACCATCGACTCGGCGAAACGAACGCGGGTGAAGCCCGGGTCCGCCGCCGCACGACCGATCTCCGGTGTATTCGCCAGCGCGGTCAGTCCATCGGGCACTTCGAGGGTCAGCGCGAACGTGGCCTTCCGATCTGGCTCGTCCCAGCACGGGAAGCTCCGTCGAGCGTCGGTGGCCTCGAAGTGGGTCGCGATCACGGTGTGCTCGTCGCCAGCGTCATCCCGGTAGCTGGAGCGGTACATCCCGACCAGCTGGTCGCTGAACCGCCCGGTGAACTCCAGGTGGAGCGTGTAGTCGCCGGCGGGCAGCTCCGAGGCCAGGGCGAGCGTCAGCCGCTCGGCCGCGACGTCCGGCACCACCTGCCGCACTTCGATGACCGTACCATCGGGCGCGACGATGGCGGCGACGTCGATCGTCATGTCGTTGGCGTTGAGCACGATCTCCGCGACGGCCTCGTGCACGGCCAGCGCGATGTCGACCGCGCCGCGGAAGGTCGGCGCCGCGGGATCGAGGCGCCATTCGATGTCGTAGCGAGACGGCGTGACCGTGCGTGGCAGCCGATAGGCCGATCCCTGCGTCATGCCCGGGAGCGCTCGCCGATCGGTGTCGCCGGCCTGACCGGCGCCGGGCTCGCCAGCACCGGCTGCGCCGCCTCCAATCGGGCAAGGAGCGGTCGGGCTTCGAGCCGGGTCAGCGTCTCACGAGCCGCCTCGATGGCGGTTGATGCCTCGGCCATCTCGCGATCCGTCGGGGCGAGCAGGATGGCTATGTCAAGGGCGGCCATCGCTTCGTCGAACGCGAGGCCGAGCTGGCGCCAGCCGCGCAGCGCCTCGCGATAGCCGGCGATCGCGTCGGTCCGACGACCTTCCAGCGCGGCGACCCCAGCCCGCAGGGTTGCGAAATCGAGCGCGATCGCCTGGCCACGCCCAACGGACGCCTCGATCCGGGCGACGACAGCACCCGCGGCCGCGGCGTCGCCGGCCCACAGCGCGGCCCGTCCCGCGAGGGGCAGGCTGATCGGAACGAAGAAGGGGGTCACCTGCGCGGCAGATCCAGCCTCCCGGCGCGCCTCGTCAAGGCGCCCGGCCGCGAACGCCGCCCACGCACGCCCCCAGTGACAGTACGAGGTGTACTGCGTGTCCTGCACCTTGGTGACCAGGCGCTCCGCCTCGGCCAGATCGTCGGACGCATCGCCACCGCGAAGCGCCGTCAGGTCAGCCCGATCGACATACAGCTCAAGAAAGAAATCCCCGGTGATCTCGTTCCCGAGCCATTCGTCGAGGAGCGCGGATGCAGCCTCCCACTCCCCGACCCGGATCGCGCACGAAACAGCGTTGCCGACCATCAGGAAGCCGTACACCGTCGAACCGCGGCGAACGGCGATCTCGAGACCCTCGCGGGCCATGGCGAGGCCGGCACCCGGGTCCGCATATTGCTCGTAGAAGGTGAGCGAGGTCCGAGTGTCGCGGTCGACATCGACCAGCCCGTTCGCGACCGCCAGCTCGTGGGTCCCGCGAAGGATGATGAGCGCCTCCCGGGGGCGATCCAGCCGATAGAGCGTCCCACTGAGCCTCGACAGGGCGGCCGCGGTCTGTGGCAGGAGGTCGAGGCGCTCGGCGATCGGCAGGAGTCGCTCCAGCCAGGCGAGCACCGCCAGATCGTCCCGATGCACGTAGCCGGACGAGAGTCGCGACATCAGGGCGACACCCGCCGGTGTTGCCTCCAGGTCAGAGAACTCCTCCCAGGCGGGGAGAAGGATCTCGAGCACCCTGTCGTTGTCGGTCGCGAAGAACCCGATGGCGCCTACGTAGGCCGCCGTCGCGAGCGCGATCGCCTGGCGGTCACCGAGCTCGCGCCGGGCCTCGAGCGCGCCGAGTGCGTGGCGCTCAGCCACCTCGGCCACGAGGCCCTCCATGGCCGACCCGAGCGCTCGCTCGTGAAGATCGGCCCGATCGGCAGCTCCCGGGCTTACGGCCAGGGCATGCTCGAGGAACGCGATCGCCTGGGTGTG
>JANMRJ010000356.1:0-2642 GCA_031370985.1 Acidimicrobiales bacterium | reverse complement strand
GATCGGCACCGGCCCGTTCAAGCTCGAGAGCTACTCGATCACCGAGATCAAGATGGTGCGGAACCCGAACTACTTCCGCCCGGGCCTGCCCTACCTCGACGGGCTGACCGAGCGGGTCATCCCCGACCCCGGCACCCAGGTGCTGGCGCTGGAGAACAAGGAGATCGACTGGCTCGGCACGGTCCCCGGCCCTGACCTGGAGCGGGTCCGGGCCAACAAGGCGCTCGGCACCTCGCCGGCGCCACGGGGTTCCGGCGGCAGCAGCTGTGTGACCATGGTGATCTTCAACATGAAGCCGCCCGCCGGCCGGCCCGGGTTCTTCACCGACCTGCGCACCCGGCAGGCGGTCTGGGCCGCCACCAACCGCCAGCAGGCCTTCCAGCAGATCGAGTTCGGCCAGGGCAAGGTCGCCACTGCACCCATCCACAGCAACCTGGCCTTCGCCTCGGCCCCGGGGCTACCGCTGCCCACCTTCGACGTGGCCAAGGCCAAGACCCTGCTCGACCAGGCCGGTTGGAAGGACGAGGGCAAGGCGTCGCTGGTGGCCCGGGGCGTGATGAACGTGCCCGACGGTACCGAGTTCAACATCGACTATCACGGCTTCGTCGGTAACCCCACGACCTACGGCGAGGTGCTGCGCACCCAGCTGAAGGATGTCGGCATCGCGGTGACGGTCAAGACCGAGGACAACCCCACGTTCTCCGCCGCCGTGTTCACCCGCCGGGAGTTCGACACCGGCGTGGCCAACTACTGCAACGGTGACGACCCGGAGATCGGCGTCCGCCGCCAGTACGACTCGAAGCAGATCGGCTCCACCGCCTTCAGTAACGGCGCCGGCTACAGCAACCCCGAGGTCGACACCCTGCTCGACCAGGCCGCCCGCGAACCCGACCCGGCCAAGCGCACGCCGATCTACCGCAAGCTGCAGGAGATCGCCGTGCGTGACCTCCCCTACATGTGGATGACGGAGACTGCCCCGGTCCGGGCGTTCACGGCGGGCTGCACCGGGTTCAACCACGAGAACACCGGGCTCTTCGCCGAGGCAGCCAGCTGTAAGAAGTAACGCATGACGGCCGCTCATCATGACTGCCGCTCATCATGACTGCCGTTCATCATGACTGCCGTTCATCATGAATAGGCGCTACGTCATCCGCCGGCTGCTCCAGGTGCTGCCGGCGGTGGCGAGCATCCTGATCGTCACCTTCGCCATCGTCCACGCCGCCCCCGGTGACCCGGTGGTGGCCGTGGCCGGCGAGAGCGGCAACCAGGAGTACTACGACTTCATGCGCAACAAGTTCGGCCTCGACCGTCCGTTACCGCAACAGTTCGTCACCTACTCCGCCAATGTCCTCACCGGCGACCTGGGTACGTCCTTCGCCCAAGGCCAGCGGGTGTCGTCGCTCATCGCCGAGCGGGTCCCCGCCACCCTGCTGCTCATGGGGACGGCGCTGTTGGCGTCGACCCTGGGCGGCATCGCCCTCGGCGCGCTGGCCGCCCGCCGGCCGTTCGGGCCATTCGACCTGGCCGTCAGCACCACCGCCCTCATCGGCTACGCCCTACCCGTGTTCTGGCTGGCCCAGGTAGCCATGCTCACCATCGCTTTCAAGACGCACTGGTTCCCGGTCCAGGGCATGACCGACGCCCGGGGCAACTGGACCGGGTGGCACCACATTTTCGACGTCGGCCGCCACCTGGCCCTGCCGGCGCTGGTACTGGCCGCCTCAGAGGTGGCGTTAGTCACCCGCATTGCCCGCACCGGCATCCTCACCGAGATGGACCGCGACTACGTGACCGTCGCCAAGGCCAAGGGTCTCTCTCCCACCGGCGCCCTGGTGCACCATGCGCTGCGGAACGCCCTCCTGCCGGTCGTCACCGTCGTCGGCACCCGGATCGGCTTCCTCTTCTCGGGGGCGGTGCTGGTGGAGACCGTGTTCGGCTGGCCGGGGCTGGGTCGCCTTGTCCTGTCGGCCGCCCAGACCCGCGACCATCCCGTGCTGCTCGGCATGGTCCTGATGGTGGCATTCAGCCTGGTGCTCGCCAACCTCGTCACCGACCTCGTCTACGCCCGTGTCGACCCCCGCATCCGCTACCACTGACGCCGGCGGCGCCCGTAGGCCGGCCGGCGCCGTGGCTTCCGGGGCGCCGGCCGCCGGCGAGGGGCGAACGGCGCCCCACCGGTGGAAGGCGGCCCTGCGGCGTTTCCTCCGCCACCCGGCAGGCATGGTCGGCCTGGCCCTGACGATGATGGTGGTCGTGGCCAGCGGGCTGGCCGGGCGGGTGACGGCGAGCGACCCGTTCCGCTCCGTCGCCGACCCGCTCCTGGCCCCCTCCCGCCACCACCTCATGGGCACCGACAACCTGGGCCGCGACATGCTGGCGTCGGTCATGCACGGCGCCAAGACATCGATGATCGTGGTCGTGGGCGTCACGGCCATCGCCTCGGTGATCGGCCTGACCGTCGGCGTGGTCGCCGGATACAAGGGCGGCTGGGTCGACGACCTCCTCATGCGCATCACCGAGCTGTTCCAGGCCGTGCCGCGGTTCTTCCTGGTGCTGCTGATCGTCGCCCTCTTCGGCGCCGGCCTCGACAACCTCATCTACGTGCTGGCCTTCACCTCGTGGCCGACGCTGGCTCGGACGAC
>JANMRJ010000352.1:0-2817 GCA_031370985.1 Acidimicrobiales bacterium | reverse complement strand
CGACCGTCGGACCGCCGCCCTCGAAGCGCTCAGGCGCGGCGTGCACGCCAGAGTCGTAGGTGTCGCGCGCTCGGGTCTCGGTCGGCCCGGCGAGGGCGAAGTCGCCCAGAACCGGATCCCCGAACGAGCTAAGTAGAACGTTCTGTGGCTTCAGGTTGTCGTGGGCCACGCCGGCCCGGTGCGCGCTCTCCAGAGCGCCAGCCAGCTTGATGCCCATGTCGACAGCCTCCCGCCACCCGAGCGGCGGGCCAGCAGACAGTCGCTCGGCCGTCGAGCCACCGGCCAACCACTCGCTTACGAGAAAGGCGCCCTTGCGATCGACGCCGGAGTCGAACACGGTGACAACGTTCGGGTGGGCCGACAACCGGCCCATAGCCGCGCACTCACGGTCGAACTGGGCCCGCCGTTCACCGTCGAGCCGACCAGGGATGAGCTTGACCGCCACCTCCCGGTCGAAGCGCAGCTGGCGGCCGCGGTAGAGCGAGCTCGACGCACCCCGCCGCACCAGCCGGACCGGCCCGAGGTCCGGCAGGACCAGCTCGTCGTCGTTGTCGGCCACCTAGCCCTCGTCCTCGGCGTCGGGCCGATGGCGGCGGCTGGGCAGGACGATCCGCCGGCGGCGGAACAAGACGAGGGCGAGGAGGACGAAGAAGATGAAGACAGCGAGGGCGGACGCGCCGGGATCCACCTGGCTGGCCACGACGAGGTCGATGGTGGCCACGAAGCGGGGGCCGCAGTCGGCGAAGAGCTCAATACGGCCGGGCGGGATATCGGGGGCCGCCACCTCGGCGACGAAGGAACCGTCGGGGCCAGCCTGAGCTTCGCCGATGATCGAGGTCCCGACGAAAAACACGACCCGGCTGTTGCTCGTGCAGCCCGCACCGCGGACCCGAAGCTCCCCGCCCGGCTCGCTCGATGGCCCGCTGAGCACGCTGAGCCCAGGCAGGGTCGTCGCCGTCCCCCCGCCGTTCCCCACCGTGGAGGACGTGGTCGAGTCCGGAGGCAGCGTGGTCGAGGTGGTCGAGGTGGTGCTGGTGCTTGTACTTGTGCTGGTGCGTGTCGTCGAGGTCGAACTGCTGGTGCTGGTGGTAGTGATCTGGACGGTGGCGGCAGCCGTGGCCGTGGCCGAGGTGTTGTCGTCATCTGTCACGGTCACCGTGACCTCGTCGACGAGCGATGTATTGGCCGCGCCGGTGAAGTCGCCCACGAAGGTGCAGGTGAAGGAGGTGTCCCGCTTGAGAACCGTGCCGACCGCCGACCTGCACGATCCCCGGTTCGCCAGGTTGCCGTAGACGGTATCGTCGAGCGAAGTGATGGTCACGTCCTCGCCCGACGTGTTCGTCACGACGGTGGTGTAATCGAAGGTGCCGCCGGGTGCTGGGCGGCTGCTCGGAGCCGCCGATTGCGTCACCGTGACCGTGGGCAGGACGTTGGTGATCGTGATCGTGGTGTCCCCGAAACCCGAGTCCTGGAACCTCGCAACGCTGGTGCCAGAGGTGACTGTCAGGGTGAGCGTTGCCGTCGTCCTAGACACCTGCTCGCGGTCCTTCGCATTCCCCATGAATGCTGGCTTGAACACGCAGGAGTAGGTGCCCCTAGGGGCAATGGCGGCGTTCTGCGCGGTGTTGCAGCCCTCGCGGGTCGTCAGGTCCCCATAGACGCTGTCACCCAGGGCGGCGATAGACCCGGGGAAGTCGGTGGTGTTTGTGACCCTCACGGTGAACTCGACCGACCCCGCCGTTTCCGGCAGACTGGTCGGGTTGGCGGTCTTCGTAACCGTCACGCCGCCGTTCTGCTGGGCGCCAGCGGGCGAGACCGACGCCAGCACAACCGCGAGGGCGCTGACAGCGGCCACAACGAAGCGGGAGAACCGCCCAACCCGACCGCGCCGTGCCACCATACCCACGATCCTACCGAGGACTGTGGTGATTGGTCGAGAGGTCCCGCTCACAACAGCTGCGGCTGGATCTCCCCGGAGAGGATGTCGACCAGGTCGGGACCGTCATTGCGAGCGTTGTTGACCCGGGTGCCGACGGGGCGGGCACGCAAACCAACAGTCACGGGTTCCCGCAGCAGGCCCATGACCGCGTCGACATCGGTGTTGGTCGGGTCCAACCAGGCGTCCCAGCGGTCGCTGGCGATGCGGACGGGCATGCGGTCGTGGAGCCACGCCAGCCCTTCGTCCGCCGGCTGCGTCACGACCGCGCAGCTCACCTCGCCGGCATTGCGGTCCCAGATGGCGGCCAGGGCGAACGGGTCGCCCGAGCCGTCGGCGGGGTCGAGCAGATAGGGCTGCTTGGGACCGCCGGGCGGCCGGCGCCACTCGTAGAACCCGTCGACAACTACCAGGCAGCGCCGGCGGGCGAACGAGTCGGCGAACATCGCTTTGTCGAGGATCCCCTCGATCCGGGCGTTGGTCGGTCGCGGTCCCGACGACGGGTCGGTCGACCACGACGGAACCAGGCCCCACCGCATCGTGCCCAGGCGCCGGCCGCTGCGGGTGCCTGCGACAACGAGCACCTCGGCGCCCGGCGCCACGTTCCAGGTCGGCTCCCGCCCGCCGGCGATGACATCGCCGGCGCCGAAGAAGGCAGCGAGCACGTCGACCGGGCGGGTCACCACGATGCGACCGCACACGACGGCGAGCGTACTGCCGCTCCCGCCGGGACCTGGGACGTTCGACGGCGCCGGGACAGTGTCGAATGACCGAGGTTCGACGGTTGACCTCAAAGTACTTTGTAGTATAAAGTTCTTTGCATGACCATCGACGAGGAGCTGGCGGCCACACTCGACGAGGTTGACCGGGTCCGCCGGCAC
>JANMRJ010000349.1:0-4160 GCA_031370985.1 Acidimicrobiales bacterium | reverse complement strand
TGCTCGCGGCGGCGTGCCTCGGCGAGGATGCCGCTCTGCTGGATCTTCTTGTTGAAGCGGCGGAGCGCGCTCTCGAAGGTCTCGTTCTCACCAACTCGGACTTCTGCCAATCCCGGTTCACCTCCCTGGGCCTGGTCTCGTCGGTCGGGAAGAGCTCGTCGGCCAGCCGGCTCGTTCCACCTCGACAACCCGCGCATGGGCGCTCGTCGACAGGCTGGCGGAGCATAGACGAGCCCCGAGCACCGGTCAAACAACATGGGGATAGAGAACAAGCGGCCTCGGCTGGCGCCTCGCCCGGCCAGTTCGGTGCCCGCATGCGTGTCTTCTAAGATGGTCAGCAACAAACCCTGTGCGTCGACCTGAGGTCCCCGTGAAGAACTACTTCCGCGTGGTGCTGGGCAAAAGGAGCATCCACGCGGACGAATGCCTCGCGGGCCACTTCGCCGGCACTGATTTCGGGATCGCCCAGGGCCTGGGACGTCGCCGCCAGGCATGCGGCCGTATCCGGCTGGTACCGCGAAGCCCTGCAGGCTGCCCTTCGCCGCGCTCAAGAGTCAGTTCATGCTGTACTGGGAACGCCGTACGCAGAGCCTGAACCGACTCCCCGTCGATCACGCTCGTGGTCCTACTGAGGCACGAAGGCGGCGCGTCAAGCCGTAGAAGCAGCAAGGGGGCGCGTTGACGAAACCAGAAGCCACAGATCGGAATGGGCCTTCGGCCCCGGGTCTACGTGAGCCCTCTGCGGCTGGACCCGCAACTCGCCGAAAGAGCACTCGTTCGATTGAGGACTTGCCGGAGGCCTTCGATCCCACGGTCTTCGCGCTCGCTTCGCTAGGCTGGAAGGCCTTTCAAGACTTGTGTGGGACTGTTCTCGGCGAAGTCCTCAGCCAAGCCGTCTCGACCTTCCGCCCGACAAAGGATGCGGGTCGTGACTTCGCCTTCGAGGGGGATTGGGCTCAGGCTGGAAGCGAGGCCATGACGGGGCGGTTCGTTGTCCAGTGCAAGTTCAAGTCGCGGGACAACTTCTATAGATCCGACCTGACCGGCGACCTATCCAAGGTTCGGCGATTGGTCCGCTCCGGCCATTGCGACAGTTATGTTCTCATGACCAACGCCGGTATGACGGCAGCCACTGCCACCGATATTGCTGACGATCTCGCTCAGCAAGGCGTCAAGCACTCTCTTCTGATCGGTGGCGACCGGCTTGACCTGTATATCCGCGAGACTCCTCGGTTGCGAGCCCTGGTTCCTCGGCTCTATGGCCTCGGAGATCTCACACAGATCCTCGACGAGCGGCGGTACCAACAAGCGAAGGCGCTTCTCGCGTCAATGCGCGAAGACATCGCGAAGTTCGTTGTCACTGCGCCATACAGGCGCGCGGTTGGCGTCCTGCTCAGTCATGGGTTCGTGCTCCTCGTTGGAGCCCCGGCAGCAGGCAAGTCGATGATCGCGTCAGGCCTGTCGGCGGCCTCAATCGACATGTGGGGCAGCCGACCTGTCAAGGTCGAAAATGCAGCCGCGTTCGTCGCCGCGTGGAATCCGAATGAGCTGCACCAGCTCTTCTGGATTGATGACGCATTTGGCGCCACCCAGTACCAGCGACAGCGAGCAGACGAGTGGAACCAGCTCATGTCGCATCTCAAGGCGGCCGTCGCGCAGGGCGCCAAGGTCGTGATGACCTCGCGTGACTACATCTGGGCCGAGGCTGTCGCTGACATCAAACTCGGCTCCTTCCCGGCGTTGGAGGCCGGCCAGGTTGTTGTCGATGTGCACGACTTGGAGCTGGATGACAAGCGTCAGATCTTGTACAACCACCTTAAGTACGGCGCACAGTCCGCCGAGTTCCGAGCGGCCGTGAAGCCATTCCTCGAGTCGGTTGCGAATCTCGATGAATTCCTGCCGGAAGTGGCACGTCGCTTCGGAAATCCACAGTTCACGCGGAAGGTTCTGCCTTTGGCATGGAGCGTGCGCGCGTTCTTTGAGAAGCCCGTTGAACACCTTGAGGAGGTCGTCACCGGCCTTGGAAAGGACGAGTTTGCCGCCCTTGCGCTGCTGTACATGGCTCAAGGGTCGCGGGAATCCCCCGTGGAATTGTCGGACGTCGAGACGACTGCTCTGGCGCGACTAGGGTCGGATTTGGCCGGGACCCTCGAGGGACTGACGACCCTGCGAGGCAGCCTTGTGACCCTTGGACCAAGCGCGGACAGGGCTGGCGGCCCGCGATGGGCGTTCAAGCATCCCACCATCAGCGACGCAGTCCAGCGCCGCATCGCAGCCCGCCCAGAACTTCTCCAGATCTACATCATCGGCAGCCCTCTCGATTCCTTGCTCTCCGAAGTCACCTGTGGAGATGTCGGACTCAAACGTGCCCTGCTTGTCCCACAAACCTACTACGCCTTGGTGGCAGGGCGGCTGGTGGATGGCCTCAGGGCCGATGCGAATCGGACCAAGATCGCCGACTTCATCGTCACCCGATGCGGAGCCGAATTCCTGGCGCTGCACGGTGCATCGTTGGGAGCCATGGAAATCGACCCAGGCCGTCCGGGGAGCGTCCGCATCGCTACCCGCCTGCGTGAACTTGGCCTGCTGGCTGAACCGGTGCGCTTGGCGTTGCTGAACCACTTCCAGAGCATGGCAATCGGCCGGCTCGATCTCGAAGTTCTGACCGATCCCGAGACTAGGGCGCTGATGAACCCCAACGAATTGCAGGCCTTCGTTGTGAGGCTTCGGGACGAGGTCGTGCACAACCTCACCTGGTACATCGACTCAGTTCGAGACAACTACGATGGCTCCGAGGCTCCAGACGACGTTGTACGGCATCTGCGATCCAGCCTCGAGACGCTTCTCGAGGTCTACCCTGATGATTCCGAGGTTGAGGAATGTGTGGTCGCTGCTGATGACAACCTCGATCGTCTCGGGAGCGCCTTTGAGGAGCAATGGCATGGCGATGCTTCCGACGACGAGTACGACGCCTGGCGTGACCGCGACCCGATTGATCGACTGGCCGACGTGGGGATCTTCAGCGATGTTGACGAGTAGCGCGTGGCGTGGTTGCCCGCCCTCTATCTCCTAACCCCGGATCCACCGATCACTGACCACTGACGGCCCGCAGCAACGACGGATCAGTGCCCTTCTGAACTGGGAAGATGGCGTGGAGAACAGCCCATCAAGCCCACCAGGAAGGACACTTGGCAGATGCGATCCTCGCACAGCCTCGACCGGCTCGATGCGGCCTTCCACGACGATTGCCTGATGGCTGACGCGGGGCTCCTGTTGCCGGCCACCCTCGCCCATCACCTCGGCCTGCGCGCCCTGGTTGACGAGCACCTCGACCTCGGCCGAGCGGCCGGCCGGGCGAACATCGCCGGCGACAAGGTCCTCGCGTTCGTCATGTCGGCCCTCGCCGGTGGTGACTGCATCGACGACGCTGACGCGAACCCGGGTCAGTCCCCGATGACATCCAGCACGTCCGGCGCCCAGAACTTCCGGCCATACGCTGGCCCACCGCGGAAGGGATGAAGAATGCCGGCTGCAACGAGCTTGTCCAGGTTGGATTTGGCGGCCGGGTAGGTCACGCCCAGGAGGCGCGACGCGCCGGGAACCGTCAGCACTGGAGAGCGAAACAGGCTATCGACGAGCTTCAGCAGCAGTGCAGATGATCGTGCGTGCGTGACCTCGCCGCGCCATCGCTGCTGGAGATCCTGAAGCCTCTTGGCCCGTTCCGTCGCGTCGCGGGCCTGGAGGGCGACACCGCCGAGGAAATAGAGAACCCAGTCGCGCCACGCCCCGTGGCGACTCGTCTCCAGCAATCGCTGGTAGTACAAGTCGCGGTCCCGCTCGAAGAACGCGCTCAGGTAGAGCAAGGGGTGCGGGAGCAGCCCCCAGTTCACGAGCAGCAGGCTGACGAGCAGCCGACCGATCCGCCCGTTGCCGTCCAGGAACGGATGGATCATCTCGAACTGGCCGTGGATCAGGGCCAGCCTGACAAGCGGCGGCAGGCCGGGGTCTGGTTCGTGCAGGTAGCGCTCGAAGGCGCTGATTGCCTCCTCCATCTCGGCCACGGGTGGCGGGACGAACGTCGCGGCCTTCAGGAGACACCTCTGGGGGCCGATCCAGTTCTGCGTGGTCCGGAACTCCCCGGGATTCATGTCCGTTCCACG
>JANMRJ010000344.1:0-3109 GCA_031370985.1 Acidimicrobiales bacterium | reverse complement strand
GACTGACCCTCGTGTCCGTGCTCAAAGGTTCGCTGCCGTTCATGGCGGACCTCATGCGGGCGATCGAGATCCCCGTCCGGATCGACCTGATGGAGGTCAGCTCGTATGGCGGCTCGTCGACCGAGTCGTCCGGTCTGGTGCGGATCCTGAAGGACCTGTCGTCCAGCATCGCCGACGAGGACGTCCTCATCGTCGAGGACATCATCGACACCGGACTGACGCTCAATTACCTGATTCGCTATCTGCGTGGCAAGGCACCCGCCTCGCTCCACATCTGCACGCTGTTGGACAAGCCGGCCCGGCGGCTGGTCGAGATCCCGGTGGACTACACCGGCTTCACGATCCCCGATCAGTTCGTCGTCGGATACGGGCTCGACTACGGCGAGCTGTATCGCAACCTGCGCTACGTGGGTGTCCTCAAACCGGAGGTCTACTCCGAGGCCGCCGACGGATGAGCATGCATCGCCGGCCGCTCGGTCGGGGGAGGACGCTCGCCGGGCTGGCGGGCGGGCTCATCGTCGTCGGCTGCGTCCTGCCGTGGTGGCAGGTGGGCGGCACCCCCGGGATCACGGCGATCTCGGGTAATGGCCTGGCGGGCAGCGCGATCCTGGTCTTTCTGGTCGGGATCGCGACGCTGGCGCTGGTGGCGCTGCCGTACGCCGCCGGCGATCGGCCGATCGGGCTCGATCGCTGGCTCTCGTTCGCGATCCTCGCCGTCGCCGGCTGGATCGGGTTCGCCTGGGGGGTCGTCGAGCTCGCCATCAGGGGTGCGTTCCAGTTCAGTGGCCCGGCCGAGGTCCTTACCAACGGTCCGGGCGTGTGGATCGCGGGGCTCGGGCTGGTGATCCTCTCGCGCGCGGCGTACACGATGAACGGCGAGTCCGCCCACCGCTGACCACAGCCGGGAGCGCCCGCCTGGCCGGGAGTGCGACGTGCGTGGTCGCAGGGCGGCCCGTCTGAAGGCGCGCCCGCCTGACCGTATACGGCCGGTTCTGCCCAGAAGGACAAACCGCGGAACCACCCCGTCTGCATCGCCGTTCTGGGGTCGACGGGTTGCCCGTAGCCCCGATCTGGGACGCCCGCCGATCCGTCGCCGGGGTCCCTGCTCCGGTCGACCGTCGATCGAATGGATCGGGTCGGCGGAGATGCGATGGACGGTCCAGGCGCACCGTGCGAGTCCCAGCCCCGATCAGGGGAGTGCCCGGATCATCCCACCATCGACCGGGACGATGGCCCCGGTGATATACGACGCCGCGGGCGACAGGAGGAATGCTCCCACCCGACCGAGTTCGAGCGGGTCGCCATAGCGCCCGAGCGGGATGCGTTCGATCGTCCGGCGTCGGATCTCTTCGACCGGGACGTCGGTCGTGCGCGCCCGCGCGGCGTCCAGCTGGGCGATCCTGTCCGTCCCGAACCGACCCGGCGCCAACCCATTGATGCGCACGGGGACGATCTCCTCGACCATCGATTTGATCAGGCCGGCGAGACCCGGGCGGATCAGGTTGGACGTCGTGAGGCCGGGGATCGGCTCTCGCACGGAGCTCGAGAGGATGACCAGGATCGCCGGGTCACGACCGTCGTGCAGGTGCGGCAAGGCCGCTCGCAGGAGGCGCACCGCGCTCCACAGCGTGCCATCGATGGCGGCCTGCCAAACGTCGTCGTCCAGCTCCTCGAAGCGACCGGGAGGAGGCCCGCCCGAGTTGACCACCAGCAGGTCCAGGCCACCGAACGCGGCGACCCCGGCCGCGACCGCGCCGGCAGGTCCGTCCGTGGTGGACAGGTCCGCCGGGATGGCCAGCGCGTCGAGCCGGGCCGCCGCCGCCTCGAGCCGCCCGCTCGGCCGGGCGATGAGCCCCACCGTGGCGCCCTCGGCTCGCAGGGTCTGGGCGATCGCGCCACCGAGGCCGCCACTGCCGCCGCCGACGAGCGCCCGGGCGCGGGTCAGTCCGAGGTCCATCAGGTCACCTCAGTTCGAAAGCTTGCCGGGTGGCGTCCTGATCTCGACGCCGAACCATCGGCCGTAGGCGCCAGCGTCCGGCAATTCGACCGCGAAGACGTAGCGCCCACTTGCCCATCGTTCGGTGTGGCCCGCGGGATGGTCGGCGCCGATGAACACCGGGACCTCGATGGTCGTCGTCGGGTCGAAGGTGACCGCCCGCAGTGGCAGCGCCGTCGGTGTCCCGGTTGCGTCGAGCATCCAGGCATCGAAGCGCGCCCCGGCCGGTGGCCCGTCCGCCCCGTCGGGTGGAGGGCAATAGCTGATGCCGCCGATGCGGTTCGAGACGATCGTGACGAACGGGATTCGGCGATCGGCGGGACCCGTGGCGACCTTCAGGGGATCCACCTCCAGCCAGCGCCGCAATGGGTTCCCGATGTCACCGAAGCGGGTCGGGCCGTCGCTCGCCCCGACCTCACTCGACGAGCCGTCGCCGCCGAGCGGATCTGGTTGACCGAGAGCGAAGACCCGCCAGCCGCCGGCGAACAAGCACTCGGCGGGCGGGCCTGACTGTGACCGTGTCGGCGTCGCCTCCGCCCGCGCGTCGGCGGTTGGCGTCGGCCGTGGATCGATCGACCTTCGCGAAGCCGGGAAGATGAGGTCCCACGGCTTGACGAGCGCCGCTCCGAGGAAGATGCCGACGAGGAATGTCACGATTGGCACGGCTCGGCTGACTCCTTTGGAACTGACCGGCTCGATACGGAACTCGTCGGGCTTCTTGTCCATCGCCTCTCGGTCAGTGCGCGCCGTTGACGGCGTCGAGTCAGATCTCCCCGAGATAGGCGCGCCGGACGTCCGGGTTCGCCGCGAGGACCTTCGCGTCATCGGCCAGGATGACGCGACCTGTCTGGAGCACGTACCCGCGGTCGGCGACGTCGAGTGCCTGGAGCGCATTCTGCTCGACGAGAAGGATGGTCGTGCCTTGAGCGTTGATCTCGCGGATTAAGGCGAAGATCTGCTGGATCAGGATCGGCGACAAGCCCAGCGAAGGCTCATCGAGGAGGAGCACCTTCGGCCGAGTCATGATCGCCCGCCCGATCGCCAGCATCTGCTGCTCTCCGCCGGACAGCGTTCCGCCCTTCTGGCCTGCTCGCTCCCGCAGGCGAGGGAACA
>JANMRJ010000334.1:0-1853 GCA_031370985.1 Acidimicrobiales bacterium | reverse complement strand
ACGGCGGCGGCGCCGGCCCCCGCGCCGGCCCCCGCGTCGATGCCGAGCTTGGCCCGCGCATTCTCGAGCTGGAGCACGCTGTTCTGCATCGCCGACTGGGGCCGCCCGTCCGCGGCGCTCATCAGGCACGGCACGTACGGCAGGCCGAGCTCGGCCGCGAGGGATCGGGCGAACCCGTCGAGGAGCGGCCCGGCCGTCCGGGACGGGATCGACGTCACCCATTCGGGCGGCACGTCCGGTCGCCACTGGTCGCGAATCGCGCGCGTCGCCGCGACGACGAGGCCATCCGGCAGGCGCCCGACGCCGCCGCGGGCGCGCACGATCTCGCGACCCCAGCCCGCATCGCCGGCAACGCACAGCGCGATCCCCGTCTCGTTCGGCGCCGCGATCGTCGTCCCGTTCGCCGTCCCGTCGGCCTCGACCCAGCGCTTGCGCGGCTCGATCGGGCGGAGGCTCCGGCGGAGGTAGTCGATCGCCGCCAGAACGAGGTCGCGGTCGACGTCGTGGGGCATCCCCTTGCCGACATCGTTCGAGCAGCGGCCGCACGGTCCGGTCGCGGGATCGTCGAGGAGTCCCGTGAGGAACGCCATCCGGCAGCCGTCGGTCGTCACGTACGCCTGCATCTGCTCGAGCTCCGCGCGGCGGGTGGCCGTGACCCGCGCGATCCGCTCCTCGTCGGGCTGCCACGGCTGGTCCGTGCGCGACCAGCGGTTGCCGGTCTTCGTCAGCGCCCCGTCGAGCTCGAGCTGCTTGAGCGCCTGGTCGAGCTGGCCGCGGGTCAGGTTGACGGCCCGTTGGAACCGCCCGATTGAAGCTGAATCGACCCCGTCGAGAGCGGCCAGCAGCTCGCGCATCCGGTCGGCCGGGGGGAAGGCCGTGCGCAGGAAATAGTCGGCGATCTCGTCGTCTTCACGACCCGACAGCAGGATCCCGTACGCCCGTTCGACCGCGCGCCCGGCCCGTCCGACCTGCTGGTAATACGCGATGGCGGAGCCCGGTCGCTGGTAGTGCACGACGAACCCCAGGTCCGGCTTGTCGAACCCCATGCCGAGCGCGACCGTCGCGACGAGCGCCTTCATGTCGTTCGCGATCAGGGCGTCCTCGAGCGCCTCGCGGTCGACCTGCGAGAGCGGGCCGCTGTAGGCGCGGGCGTCGATCCCGCGGCTCCGGAGCCAGGTCGCGACCCGCTCCGTGTCGGCCACGGTCAGGCAATACACGATGCCGCTGCCCGGCAGGCGCGGGATGTTCTGGGCCAGCCAGGCGAGCCGCTCCGCCTGGTCGGCGAGCGGGATGGCATCAAGCCGGAGCGTGTCGCGCGCAAGCGGGCCGCGGCTGACAGCGACGTGCTCGCCGAGCTGGGCCGCGACGTCGGCAACGACCCGGTCGTTGGCGGTCGCGGTCGTCGCGAGGACCGGGACGGTCGGGCCGAGCAACGGCAGGAGCCGGCTGATCCGCTGGTAGTCCGGGCGGAAGTCGTGGCCCCAGTCGGAGATGCAGTGAGCCTCGTCGATGACGAGCAGGCCGATCGTCCGCTCGATCGCCGGCAGCACGCGGCTTGTGAAGCCCTCGTTGGCGAGCCGCTCCGGCGAGATCAGGAGGACGTCGATCTCGTTGCGCTCGAGCCGGCCCTCGATCTCGCGCCACTCGCCGACGTTGCCGGAGTTGATCGTCACGGCCTCGAGCCCGAGCCGGGCGGCCATCGCGATCTGGTTGCGCATCAGGCTCAGCAGCGGGCTGACGATCAGGGTCGGGCCGTGACCGCGGTCGCGTCGAACCCGGGTGGCGATCCAGTAGACGAGGCTCTTGCCCCAGCCGGTCCGCTGGACGACGAGAGCCCGAGCGCCGTCGTCGAC
>JANMRJ010000282.1:0-6373 GCA_031370985.1 Acidimicrobiales bacterium | reverse complement strand
CGACCCGGCCCGGTTCGCCGCCGACTTCGACTCGGCCGCGGCCGCGACGTTCGTTGCCGACGGGATCGCCGAGGCGGCCGCGGCCGGCGTCAACTCGACCCCCACATTGATGATCGCGGGCAAGGCGTTGAGCGGCAGCGGCTACGCCGATGTCGCCGCTGCGATCGTCGCCGCCGGGGCGCCGTGACGGCGCCCGCTCCGGCCACCCGCTGGCGCCGGGTCCGCGCCATCCATCCGGGGCTCGTTCTCGCCGTTCTCGACGTCATCGGGCTCGCGATCGCCTCGTACCTGTCGTCGGTCGAGCTGCGCGGCGAGCTGCCGAACTGCGGTCCGCTGCGTGGCTGCGAGCAGGTCGCCCTGTCCGAATACAGCCGGATCGGCGGGGTGCCGGTGGCCGTCTTCGGCGTGGGCCTCTCCCTGATCCTGTTCAGCATCGCGATCGCATGGTGGCGGACGAACGACGGACGGCTCCTCGCTGCCCACTACGGCCTGTCGCTGCTCGGCGTCCTGTTCGAACTGTATTTCACCTGGCTCGAGCTGTTCGTCATCGGCGCCGTCTGCGTCTGGTGCGCCAGCTACGGGATCAGCCTGGTCGCCCGGTTCCTCGTCGCACTGTGGGTCTGGCTCCACCGCGATCGATACGTGGACGTCGCCTCCTAGGCTCCCAGGTTCTCGCTCGATCCGTGCCGGTCAGGGACTCCAGAAGCCCATGTCGCCGTCGTACACGTGCGGGTCCGCCCGGCCGTCAGCGGGCAGGGCGGTGAGCCTGCCGAGCCCCGTCGCGTCGACGAGTGGGAGGAGCAGCGAGCTGCTGTCCGGTGACCACACGCGGTGGCTCAGTGCGTACTGGTCGAAGTACGGCAGGAACTCGTTGATGAAGTGGCTCGTCAGGCGCACGACCCGATCGGACCGGATCGCCCCGTCGGCCACATTGACGAACAGCAGGTGGAGCTCGGATCCACCGCTCGAGGTCGGGGTCGGCCCAGCCGACGGCTCGGCGCTCGGACCGGGCGCCGAGGCGGGCGGGGCCGACTGCGCGGGGCTTGCAGCGGCGAATGCCGCCGCCACGATCGAGCGGTGGGCGACGGTTCCACCGCCCGCGCCCTGGAGGCGGAGGACCGCGATTGTTCGGCCGTCGGGCGACCAGAAGAACCCGACGACCGTTCCGTCGACAAGCGCGCGGACAGACCCGGAGGCCGCATCGACGAGCCGGAGCGGACCGCTCGGGAACGTGAACGGCGACGGACTCGACTGGGTCGCCGCGTTCGTCGCGACCGTGCCACCGCTCGGGTCGAACACGATCGCGGCCGGCCCGAAGACCGACATCGTGTGCTCGGCCGATCCGTCTGGCGCGGCCACGATCAGCGCGGCCGTCGGGGGCGCGCCGCGGACGTACGCGATGAACCGACCGCCGGCACCGGCAACCGCCGGGCGGAAGTCGCCCGAGCCATCGAGCGTCGGCCCGACCGCGGAACCGTCCAGGCCGACCTCCCCGAGGAAGGCCGACGGTCCGTTCCCGACATGAACCAGCAGGCGGTCGGCGCCGAGCCAGTCGAAGTAGAGGGGTGAGCCCTGCCGGATCACGCTTCCGACCCCGCCGTCGAGCGGCGCGCCGCCGTCGGCCGGCGCGACCCGCAGGGAAAGCCCGTTCGCCTCTGTAGCGAGGAAGGACACGTGCTTCCCGTCCGGAGTCCAGTAGAGGTAGAACGGCGGGATCGCGGCGCTGCGGTAGACGATCGTCGGCACCGGCAGCAGGCTCGGTCGCGGCCCGTCGCGCCCAACCGGAAAGATCGCGATCGCCGTGTCGTCCGGGCCGTAGGCGACAGCGGCCACCCGTGCGCCATCCGGGGACCAGGCCGGGAACCCGTAGGTCGTGCCAGTGGCGGGCCCGAGGATCGTGGACGTCCCCGCCCCATCGACGGTGGCGAGCGCTCCGGACCCGTCGACGAGCGCGACCAGCGGTTGATGTCCCGGAAACGCGGGGCTCTCGGGCGAGCTCGAGGTCAGTGGTGCCGATCGGCCGCCGACCACGATCGCGATGACGGCAATCGCGACGAGGGCGAGGGCCAGTCCGATGGCCGCCGAAAATCGCCGTCGAGTGTGCCGAACCGGGGGCCCAGACGCCGGGATCGGCTCGGGCGTTCCGTCGGGCAGCGGCAGCTCGGCCATCGTCCAACGATACGCGCCCGAACTGCGCACGGATGCCCGCACGAGCCGAGGTGGCCGGCGGCGCATCATCGAGCAGTACACTGCAGCGTCGGCAACGGACGAACCACAGGACGAGGAACCGGGTGCGACAGGCCCATCCACGACATCGGCACCGACGGCGACGCGCCATCGGACCGGCCCTGGTCGCGACCTTCGTCGGGGTCGTGTTCCTGGCGCTCGGGGGCCCGGGTTTCGGGCGTGACGCCCAACCGCGACCCCCCTCGGCGAACGGACCACCGAGCGACCGCGCGACGATCGCACAAACGGTGGCAGCCGTCGATCGGCCTGATCCCACCTTGGCGGCTGCCAGGCCCCAAGGGACCCCCGACGGCCACGGGACGCGGACCCCGAGCACGGGTCCCCTCATCGAGGCGGTGCCCGGGACGATCGTCGAGCGGCCTCCCGTGCACGGAAGCGCGGTTCCGGTCTCGACGGTCGGACGTGGCGCGACCGCGGTCTTCCTCGGCGACTCGTATACATCCGGCTGGAACGGCGCTGGCCTCGGTCCTAGCAGCTGGCCGGCTCTCGTCGGCGTTGCCCGCGGCTGGAAGGTCGTGAATTTGGCCGTTCCTGGCACGGGCTTCATGAACCCCGGCTGGACGAACCAGCCGATCGCCTCACGCGTCGACGCGGCCGTTCGCCAGAGACCGGACATCGTGTTCATCGTGGGCGGCCATAACGACTCGCGTTGGTCGACGTCGACCACGATCCAGGCGGCGGATCGGGTCATCGAACGCCTGCGGGCCGCGCTGCCCCACGCGGTCATCGTGATCGTCGGGCCCATCTGGCCGAACGCCAGCCCGCCGACCCGGTGCATCATGCTGCGGGCCGGGCTGCGGACCGAAGGGACGGCGATCGCGCACACGATCTTCATCGATCCGCTGGCCGAGCGATGGTTCGCCGGCGTGAGCCACCGCTACATCGGCCCTGACGGGCTCCACCCGACGAATCCCGGGCACGCGTTCATCGCCCAGCGCGTCCTCGCCGACCTGCGCGGGACCTGACCTCAGCCGGCCAGCACCGTCGCAAGAGCTGCGTCGAGGGCGGGCGCAAGGGATCGCGAGAAGGTCGCGGTCAGGTGTCCGATGTCGCGGAAGACGATCCGGTCATTGACGACGACCGAGCACGGATCGCCGACGCAGATGCGCTTCGTGAGATCGATCCGCGCAGCGCCGGCCGCCTTCGCAGCCATCGATTCGAGCGCGCCGAGATGGTCGGAGAAGGCCACGCTGCGCGGGATCGCGCACGCCTCGACGCTCGACGAATGCTGAGACAGGCAGGCCGGGACATCACGACCGGCATACGGCGTGTCGACGAGGATCGCGACCCGGCCGGGAATCCGGGCGATCATCCGACCGACGGCCGCGCCCTTGGCGTTCACGGTGTCGTCGGCAGCCGCCAACGGGTGGATCGCGATCCGGCTCATCGAGACCAGCGTGAGGTCCGGCCGGATTGCGGCAAGCCGACGGACGGTTGCTTCGTTCCAGTCGGTGCACTCTCGATATTCGCGTTTGAGGGCCGTGTTGGCGACCCGCATGTCGATGAACGGGCAGGCGACCTTGACGAAGGTGACGATCCGCCATCCCTCGTGCTTCGCGATCCGGTCCAGCGCCGGGAACCATTGCGACGCATGCGAATCGCCGACCAGGGCCACGGTGAAGGACGCATCCGGGATGCCGTACGTGCAATCGGGCGGGACGGTCACGTTCTCGAACGCCAGGCACCCATCGGCCCGCAGACGCTCCTCGTCGGAGCGAGCGTCGGCGAGCGTCGGTCGGACATCGGGCGGCAGAGCCCCTGAGGTCGCCACATCGTCAGGCAGGATCGGTCGTGGGGCCGACGACGTGCCCGGCAGCTGCGACGCCCCGCGATCGACCGCCGCGGTCGTCGGCGTCGCGGTCGGTCGGACCGACGGATCGGCCGGTCGGACCGACGGCGCGGCAAGCGCGAGCGCGTCCGGCCAGGCACTCTCGCCGGCGTCGAGCGTTGCGGCCGATCCGGACTGGGTTGGCGTGGGTCCGGCGCCCGAGGCAAGGGCCGGCGCAGCGGCAATGATGACGACGGCGGCAATGGTCGCCAGGCCGATCGATACCGTTCGTCCGGGCGGTGACACGAGACGCGGCAACGGGCCGCGGAACGGCGTCTCGATCAGGGCCCAGGACACGACGGCGAGGAGGCCCGCCAGACCGACCAGGCCGGCCCGGCCGAGGTCGTCGATGGGGCCGCCAAGGGCAAATGGAGCGAGGACCAGGATCGGCCAGTGCACGAGGTACAGCGAGTAGCTGATCCGGCCGACGAAGCGGAGTGGCGCCAGCGACAGGATCGCGCCCGGGCCGAACCGTCGACGGCCGGCGCCCAGCAGGATCGCGGTTCCCAGGGCCGGCAAGACGGCAGCGACGCCCGGGTAGGCGAGGCCCGGATCGAAGGTCAGGGTGGCGAGGGCGATCGCGCCCAGGCCGGCCCAGCCGGCGATCGCCAGCAAAACCCGCGGGGCGCGGTCAACGATGCCCGCGCCGACCGCGACGGCGGCCAGGCCCCCGAGACCGAGCTCCCACGCCCGTGTCGGGAGCAAGTAGAACGCCCAGTTCGCGGCGAGATCGGTCAGGACGAGATTGGCCGCGAAGGAGGCTCCGACGAGCCCGAGCAGGCCGACGACGAGCCGCCGCCGAGCGTGGACGCCACGGGCCACGAGCAGGATCAGGGCCGGCCAGAGCAGATAGAACTGCTCCTCGACCGCGAGACTCCAGAAGTGCAGGAAGGGCGACGGGGCGGCGACGGTTGCGAAGTAGTCGCCGCTCGCGAGCGCGAACCGGATGTTTCCGATCGACAGCGCCGCGGCCGCGCCGTCGAGTCCGACCGCCGGTCGATCGAGCGGAGCGACGAGGTTCTCGGCTGCGATCAGGGTCGCCACGAGGACCAGGACTGCGGCGGGGAGCAGACGCCGGGCTCGGCGAGCGTAGAACGGGAGGAAGGCGATCCGACCGGTTCGCTCGCGCTCGCGAAGCAGGAGTCCGGTGATCAGGAAGCCGCTGATGACGAAAAAGACGTCAACCCCGACGAACCCGCCCACGACACCGGCGAGGCCGGCATGGAAGAGGACGACGGTCAGCACGGCGATCCCGCGCAGCCCCTCCACGTCGGGGCGAAAGGCATCGTGACTCGAGCGATCGTTGGCTGCGCGCACGTCGTCGGCTCCTGCGGATCGACCGTCCCACCGAGCGCTTGCCGGCGGGGCGGTCGCTGCAGGGGTGACGCGACAGCCCAGCGCCTGTGACTGTCAAACGGTCGACACCGCCGACGCGTCACATGTCGTCCCGGGCGCCAGCACGGCCAGCGCGCCCGACCCGGTCGCTACGATGTGGCGATGCCGCTCGAGCCGTCCCTGCCGACCCGGATCGCCACGATCCCGGTGCCCCGGGACGCCGTCTCGGACGCGACCTGGCGGTGGGCGCAGCGCGCGCTGCCGGGCTACCTGCTTGCCCATTCGGTCCGTTCGTACTGCTGGGGCGCCACGATCGCAGCGTCCGAGGGTTTGACGTTCGACCGCACGATCCTCTGGACGGCGGCCCTGATGCACGACCTCGGGCTGACGCGGATCCCGAGGAACACGATGTGCTTCGAGATCGAGGGCGCCGAGATTGCGCGCCGGTTCCTGGTCCGCCACGGGCTGCCCGCCGGTGACGCGGCGCGGGTCGCGATCGCGATCATCCTCCACATGCAGCCCGTGGTGACCATCGACGACGGGGTCGAGAGCCTCCTGCTCGATCGAGCGACCAGCATCGATGTTCGAGGCGACGGCTACGAGGCGATCGGCGCGACTCGATCCGGCGTCGTTCGAGCCTTCCCGCGCGGGTCGTTCGATCGGCAGTTCCTCAGGGCAATCGAGCGCGAGGTGGCGGTCCGCCAGGACTGTCGGAGCACGAGTCTCGTGCGTCGGACCGGTCTGGCCGATTGGATGGCCCACTCGCCATGGGCGACGGCTGCCGGCGACCCGGATCGCGGCGCCTGATCCGCAGCTCCGACGCGTCTCGGGCCGCTTCTCAGAGGCCGGCCTTGAGAGCGAGGATGCGGGTGTACGACGCCTGCAGCGTGGCGAGCGGGATCTGGCCCGCGGTCGCCTCGCGAACCAGCAGCGAGAACTCGTCGCGGCTGGTCAGCTCCGACC
>JANMRJ010000281.1:0-1618 GCA_031370985.1 Acidimicrobiales bacterium | reverse complement strand
GGGAACTGTGCCGTCCGGGAGGGCCACGGCCAGGACGATCGGTTCCCATTTCCCCCCGGCTTGGACGGCGATCAATGCGTGGCGGCCCGGAGGTGTCGTCAGGGGGACGGTGAACGTCGTCGAGGATCCGCCAGCTGCGGTTCCGGCTTGGTCGCTGGAGAGGGTGCCGAGCAGAAGTCCGGTGGCCGCGTCGAGCCGCACCTCGAGGCGGCTCGCCCCGACGGGAGAGGCTGTGGTTATCGTCACCTGGTCGCCCGGCTGGACTTGTGCAGGAGTAACGCTCAGCCTTTTCCCCGATGCGCCCCCCGACCCCCCCGGTACGCACGCCCAGGCCCCTGCGGCCGCCAGGGACACGACGGCCGCGGCGGCGACAGCAGCGGCGATGCCCGCTCTCTTTGTGATCGGCAACCTTCTATCCTCCTGGTAGAACTCGGGGCTCGTGATCGGATCGCCACCGTTCGAGCGGGGCGAACCGCGTCAAGCACGACGGCCTGTAGTATACGCCTGGCGGCTGGGAAACCAGATTCGCGAGCGTCGCCGGTAGGCTGAGCACCTGATCCGACGGCCGGTGTTACGCCGCACGAATGAGAGGCCACGAATGACTGCCCGCCGGGGAATGGGCCAGCTCGAATCCGAGGTGATGCGCCTACTTTGGGACGCCAGCCGACCGATTACGCCATCGGAGGTTCGCGACGGCCTATCCGACGAACTGGCCTACACGACGGTCATGACCATCCTCGGCCGGCTGTGGGAGAAGGGGTTGGCGCATCGGGAGCGACAGGGTCGGGCCTATGCGTACTGGCCGAGCGTCTCCGAAGCGGAGCTCACCGCCCAGAGGATGCGGTCCGCCCTCGACCGGACCAAGGACCGGGAAAAGTCGCTGGCCCGTTTCGTCGATGACCTGCCCCCGAAGGACGAACGAGCCCTGCGCCGCATCCTGGGCCGACTGAGCGCCGAGGGGTGATCCCCAGCCTCGTCCTGCCGGCGCTGGCCGCCTTTGCCGTTGGGGTGCCCGTGGCCGGAGGGCAAGGCCGCGTGCATCCCCGTATCGGGGCGCGGGCGCTGGCGCTGGCGACCGCCGGGCTGGCGCTGGCCGCCACGGCTGCGCTGGCTACGGTGGCGGTGGGTTTCGTCTCCGGCCTGCCATGGTTCAGCGATGTGGGTTGGTGTCGGAGCTTCGCCCGGACCCATGACCAGGTGCCCGGCTGGCTGGGGGCGCCTGCAGTCGGGCTACTCGCAGTCATGGCATGGTCGGCTGCTCGTGCTTACCGGGGAGCGCGACGCGACCTGTGGGCGCCGCCCCGTGCCTCCGGAAGCGTGAGGGTGGTCGACGACGATCGTCCCGACGCCTACGCCCTCGGCGGCGCAACCGGTCACATCGTGGTGACGAGCGGGATGTTGCATCTCCTCGATGCAACCGAGCGCCAGGTCCTGCTGGCCCATGAGCGGTCCCACCTCCGCCATCGTCATCACCGCTATCTCACCCTCGCCCGGGTGGCAACGGCGGCGGTACCTCCGCTCGGCTTTCTAACCCGCCGGCTCTGCCTGGCCGTCGAGCGTTGGGCCGACGAGGACGCGGCGCTGGAGAACGGCGGCGATCGGCGTCTCGTCGCCCGGA
>JANMRJ010000267.1:0-1409 GCA_031370985.1 Acidimicrobiales bacterium | reverse complement strand
GCGGCGGCGGGCGTGCGGATGGCTCGGGGTCGAGCGTTCGGGGCGGGGCAGCTGACGGTCGCCCTGGAGTTCGCCGCCGAGCTGGCGGCAGCCGGCCATGGGCTGGTGGTCAAGGCAGACGGGCTGGCCGCCGGCAAAGGCGTCCTGGTGGCCGACGACCTGCCGGCAGCCGAAGCGTGCCTGGTGGGCCTGCTCGACCGAAGCGCCGATCCTGCGGCCGGCGATCCGACCGAGCCGGGCGGCGACCCCACCGATCCGACCGCGCCGGGCGATCCGAACCGATCCGGCCGGCCAGCCGCGGTCATCATCGAGGAACGACTGTTCGGTCGCGAGGTGAGCGTCATTGCGATCAGCGACGGACGGAACGCGATTGCGCTGCCCGCCGCCCGCGACCACAAGCGCCTGCTCGACGCCGACGCGGGCCCGAACACCGGCGGGATGGGCGCGTACAGCCCTGTCGCGGACCTGCCGGATGGCGCCGCGGCCGGACTGCTGGCCACGATCCACGAGCCGGTCCTGGCGGAGCTCGCGCGACGCGGCACCCCGTTCTGCGGTTTCCTGTACGCCGGACTGATGCTCACCGCAGATGGGCCGGTCCTGCTCGAGTGCAACGCCCGGCTGGGCGACCCCGAGGCGCAGGTCATGCTGCCGCGCCTGGCCGGCGCGCTGGGACCGGTGCTCCTGGCGGCGGCGCAGGGTGACCTCGGATCGGTCATTTGGTCCATGCCGTCCGAGGCCGGACCCGGTACCCGCACTCCTGCGTGGTCGGGCGGGCCCCTGCGCCTGCCCACCCTGCCGGGTGCCGTCGTGGGCATCGTCCTCGCGGCTGCCGGCTATCCGGGCACGCCCGAGCGCGGCCATCCGATCGAGGGCATGGACCGGGCGACTCGCCGGGGTGCGCTCGTGTTCCACGCCGGCACAAGTGCCCGGCCGGACGGCAGCTACCGGACCAACGGCGGCCGCGTGCTCAGCGTGGTGGGTCGCGGGACGGACCTCGCCGCCGCCCGAGCGCTGGCCGAGGCGGCTGCGGACGAGATTGCCTGGCCCGGCATGCAACGCCGCCGTGACATCGCGGCCGATCCGCCCTCGAACCCGGACACGCCCGACACGCCGGATGGGCGGTCCGTCGTCGCGCCCGTCGCCACGTCCGTCACGTCCGTCGTCCTGCCCGTCGCGGCCGCCGGGGCGGCCCGATGATCCGGCGCTACACCCTGCCCGAGATGGCCGCGGTCTGGTCCGAGACCGCCCGGTTCGAGCAGATGCTCCGCGTGGAGATCGCGGTGGCGCGCGCCCAGGCGACGCGTGGGCTGGTCCCAGCCCACGCCCTCGCCACGATCGAAGATCGCGCCCGGGTGAACGTCGAGCGGATCGCCGAGATCGAGCAGACGACGGACCACGACGTCATCGCC
>JANMRJ010000250.1:0-5244 GCA_031370985.1 Acidimicrobiales bacterium | reverse complement strand
GTCCCAGACCCGCATGTCGCCGGCGCCCATGCCGAGTTGATAGCCGGTGTTGCGGCCCAGGTGCTGGTCGGGGAAGAAGAGGAGCTTGTCGCCGCGCTTCCCGCTCTGGGGGCCGCTCGGGCCCCGACCCTCCGACAGCGCCCAGGTGACGACGGCCCGGGCGTTGGACGACGTGCAGACGGCCCCGCCCTTCCGTCCGACGAACGCCTTGAGCGCCGCCGAGGAGTTCATGTAGGTGATGGGCACGATGCGCTCGATGTCGGTCACGGCGGCGAGGGCTTCCCACGCTTCCTCGACCGAGTCGAGGTCGGCCATGTCGGCCATGGAGCAGCCGGCGTTGAGGTCGGGCAGGATGACCTTCCGTTGCCCGCCGGTGAGGATGTCGGCCGACTCGGCCATGAAGTGGACACCGCAGAACACGATGTACTCGGCCACCGACGCCGCGGCCAGGCGGGACAACCCGAACGAGTCGCCACGGGCGTCGGCCCAGCGCATGACCTCCTCGCGCTGGTAGTGGTGACCAAGGATGAGCAAGCGGTCACTTAGGGTGGCCTTGGCCGCGGCGATCCACGACGACAACTCGTCCTGCGTGGCCGCGGTGTACCGATCCGGGAGTGCCCCTTGAATCCGAACCATGCGATGTCCCCTTGTGTGGGAGCCCCGAACATCGGCCGGCGGAGACAGCCTGGTCGCCTCACGCGGGGTTGTCGGCCTCGGGAGCTTGCAGCACTTCTGAAATGCGGTGTGTCGCCGGATACCAGGCCGGCGTTACGGCTCAGTGTACCTGTTCAGCGCTCGAACGTGGCCTTGATGTCCTTGATGAGGATCAACAGGTCGAGGTCGTTCGTCGCCGATGTCTCGAACCCATACCGTCGATAGAAATCGCGGGCCGGCGCATCCACGGCGTTCACGACGAGGGAGCGCACCCGGTAGTGCTCCGAGGCGGCGACGGCCAGGACCATCGCGTGGCGCAGGAGCGCGGCGCCGATGCCGTGGCCCTGCTCAGGCTCGTCGACCGCGAGGCGGCCGAGCAGGAGCGCAGGGATCCGCCAGTTCGGCGGCGGCCGCACCAAACGCGGTGTCGAGTTCGGTCTGGCTAGCCGAACTCAAGTTGAGCTCCCTATCAACGATCGCCCGCACCACCTCGCTCCGAGTGGAGCCTTCCACAGCAGCTCTGGCGTCGAGCGCAGCTGTTGGTTCGGCGCACCGCAAGAGCGTAAACCGCAACGTACACCGTGCTACCCAAAACGGAGACGGAACGCCCCCAACCAGACGACGAAGGAGTAGCGTCCCAGCGTGGCGGCGGACCAACCCAAGACCCAGGAGCTGCGGGTCCACGGCGTCGGCGGGTCGCACGGCCCTCGCATGCTCGGCTTCGACTCCCCGCATGACATCGTCATCGTGGGCGAGGGGATCGGCGGCACCTCAGTGCTGGCCCGCCGGCAGGACCCCTCCGTCGAGAGCTACGACTGGGGCGACCTCACGTCGGGCACGGGATCCAAGCCGTTCTGGGTCTTCCTGCTCCCGTTCACCCTGATCAACCTGGCCGGCTGGATGCACCCGCCCGTAGGGAGCGCGCCGGCGTGGGTGATCGGTGCCATCCGCAAGCTCGTCCACGCCCTCTCGGTGCTGCTCACCGCCACCTACGTCTTCACCTTCGGGATCATCCTCGTCGACCTCACGGCCTGGCAGTGGTCCCGCCGGATCGCGGCCAAAGAGGGCGTTCCCGTCGCATTGAGGCTGGCGACAGAGCAGAAGGTCGGCGTGGTGCTCGGCCTGCTCGCCCTGCTGGGCGTAGTGGTGGCGCTCGTCTACACCGCCGGGGCGTCGCAGTTGGCGTTCGAGAACCAGAAGCTGTCGTCATTGCAGGACATGGACCGCCCGGGTGGCGTGCCGTGGGGCGCGGAGGAGCGGCTCGACTCCCAGAGCTTCTTCTTCCACCCGACCTCAGCGCGGATCCGGTTCCGCATCCATCTCGCCGTCGCCGGCACCTCTTACCTGATGGTCGTCGCCTTGGTCGTCTACCGGGCGTTTCTCGCACCGGGCCGACCCCTCCGCCAGACCCTGGCCATCGGTGACCTCCAGAGCGTGACCAGCGGGCTGGCCTACGTGGGCGTGATGGCCCTCTGGGCCATGTCGCTGTTCGCCAAGCGGAACGCCGGCGAGCGGTGGACCCGCTCGGGTCCGGCTATCGCCGCCACGCTGGGCTTCGGGCTGGTGAACGCGGTGGTGTCTGGGACGATCCTCCTGCTCATCAAGCAGCTGAACAAATGGCCGGCCCGGCCGGCGAAGGCGCCAGTGCTGAAGGGCGGGCCGGAGATCAATCTCGTCGATGTCTGGGGCGGGCTGGTCATCGGCTTTTCCGTGGCCGCCGTCGTCCTCGGTATCGTCGTGATCTTCCTCCCCCGGGCGAGCACGGACGACATCACCGACGAGCGCACGTCAGGGCCCGGGGGCCAGATCGACGGGCTGCCGGCGTCGCTTCGGAAGTCAGTGGCCCGTTCCCGGTACTTCTCGGTCCTCGCTCGTCGCGGCGGGTTGATCGCCTTCACTGTCGCCATCTCGATCTACGTCGTCGGGGTCGTCTCCGTGTCCGTGCGGGTCAACAAGGGTTGGTTCCCCCACCTCGACCCGCCAAAGGACACGAACTCGCTGCTCTATCAGGCCGGCGCCTACGCGTTGCCGGCCCTGGCCCTGCTGGTCGTGCAGCTTGTCCGCAAGGGCCGTAAGGGGGCGCGCACGTTCGCCTCGACGCTCTGGGATGTCTTCACGTTCTGGCCCCGCCGGTTCTCGCCACTGGCCGTCCGTCCCTACTCCGAGCGGGCCGTCCCCGAGCTCCAGGGCCGCATCCTCCACCACACCAAGGACAAGGAGGAGCCATGCCCGCTGGTGCTCGGCGTCCACAGCCAGGGCTCGGTGCTGGCGTTCGCCGCCCTGGCCCCCATGACCGCCGAGCAGCTCCAGCGGGTCGCCCTCGTCACCTACGGCTGCCCGGTGTCGACCATCTACTCGATGTTCTTCCCGGCCTACTTCGGCGCCGAACAGGTGACCGCCCTGCGCGACAAGCTGCCGGTGTTGCCCGGCGGGCTGGCCGGCTGGCGCAACTTCTACCGGCTGACCGACCCGATCGGCGGCCCCGTCTTCGCGCTCACCTCCACCCCGGAGTACGACACCGAGGTCGACGACCCCTTCCGCGGGCCGACCGTCGATATCGGCGACGAGACGCCACCGCTCGAGCGCGACGCCCCGCCGTGGCTGCGCGTCGCCGGCCACTCCCACTACATGCAGGAGCCGGCGCTGAAAGGCTGGGTGACGAAGGTCAGGCGGGCGCTGAGCCCGTGACCGGCCTCGCCAGCTGCGTGCGGAACGCAACGGGAGGCCGGTCCATCAAGCATTCGCGGGTCAAGACTCCCACCGGGAGTGTTGACCCGTGACGAGGAAGCACCGGTCGGCGAGGGAGCCGAAGGAGTACGACGGGTAGAGCCCGCCGAACATGGCCCGGGTTCGGTCGGTCCAGTCGAGGGCCTCGGGTGTCGAGATGCGGTGCACGACCTGCATGACGCCACCCTCGTAGATCCGGTACTCAGCCCACACGCCGGGGTAGTCCTTGGTGGCCCCGACCTCGGTCCACGGGAAGGCGCCGGTGGCCGGCAGCCGGCGAACGAGGTTCCGGTGGGTGTGGCCGGCGAAGTAGCCGACGAGCGCCGGCCGGCGGGCGACGAGCTCGAGCAGCCGGTCGGAGTCCTCGGTGTTGATGCCGGCGGTGAACGACGCGTCGTCGTGCAGCGGGTGGTGGCCAAAGACGAGGACCGGCGTGCGGTCGAAGTCATCGGCGCCGAGGTCGTCGAGCCACGCCAGTTGCTCGGTGGTCACCCGCCCGCCGGTCTCGCCGGGGACGGCGGTGTCGAGCAGGGCCAATCGGGCCCCGGCGACGGTGACCAGCTCGGTCGCCGGCCGGGGCGCCAGCTCGGACTGCGGGCTGACATCGTGGTTGCCGTTGGTCCAGTGGAGGCGGTCGCCGAACGGGCCAAAGAAGATGTCCTGGAACGTCGCCCACTCGCCGGGCGCGCCCCGGGCGGTGAGGTCGCCCTTGACGACCAGCACATCGACGCCGGCGCCGGCGATCTCGATGGCCGCGGCTCGGGCCATCGTCTCGGGATAGGGCGCCTCGTCGGGCGCCGACCGGAGGGCGGGGCCGAGGTCGACGCCGTCGTAGCGCCCGCACTCGGTCTCGCCGATGTGGATGTCGCTGACCGTCGCCACCGTGCCCAGCCGCTCCCCCACCGGCCTCGGGAGCGTCCGGAACGTCACCCCCTCGACGGTGTGCTCCCGGCCGGGACGCAGCCCGTCGACCCGCACGACCCGGGGCCCGTCATGCAGGACGGCCTCGGTGTCGGTGACGGTGGTCAGCTCCATCGGTGACTCGCCGGCCGCTCCCAGGTGCGCCCCGACCACTTCCACCGGCTCGGCGGGTCCGCGGGCCGCACCGACGAGGCCGCCTCCCACTGGGCCGCCTGCCACTGGGCCGCCTCCCACTGGGCCGCCTGCCACTGGGCCGCCAGGGCGACGGCGATGGCCAGCACCTCGGGCGGGACTGCCGGCGCCGGCTTAGAGGGGAACATTGCCGTGCTTCCGGGACCGGGGCTCGGACCGCTTCGAGCGCAGCATGGCCAGGCCCCTGATGAGTACCGGCCGGGTATGCGCCGGCTCGATCACGTCATCGACATAGCCCCGCTCGGCGGCGATCCAAGGGTTGGCGTGGTGCTCGACGTAGCCCGCCACCAGCTCGGCTTGAACCGACGCCGGGTCGTCGGCCTCGGCCAGCTCGTGGCGGTGCAGGATCTCCACCGCGCCCTGGGGGCCCATGACCGCCATCTCGGCCGAGGGCCAGGCGTAGGCCAGGTCGGCCCCGATGGCCTTGGAGTTCATGACCACGTAGGCACCGCCGTAGGCCTTGCGGGTCACGACCTGCAGGCGGGGCACCGTGGCCTCGCAGAAGGCGTACAGCAGCTTGGCGCCGTGGCGGATGATCCCGCCGTGCTCCTCGTCGGCCCCAGGCAGGAAGCCGGGCACGTCGACGAAGGTCACCAGGGCGATGTTGAAGGCGTCGCACGTGCGAACGAAGCGCGCCGCCTTCTCCGAGGAGTCGATGTCCAGCACGCCGGCCAGCTCCTCGGGTTGGTTGGCAATGATGCCGACCACGTGCCCGTCGAGACGGGCGAGGCCACAGACCATGTTCGTGGC
>JANMRJ010000200.1:0-14030 GCA_031370985.1 Acidimicrobiales bacterium | reverse complement strand
TCGCGAACGCGTGGTTGAACGTCGTGCCCGGGCCGATGGTCCCTGAGGCCAGCTCGCTCCCCGAATCCGAGGTGACGGTGTGGGGGGCGTCGGTTCCGTTCGTCCAGGTCACCGTTCCGCCGACGTTGACATACGTCGTCTGCGGGCTGAAATGATAGAGATTGTTGGTCTCACCGATCGTCACGCCAGCCGTCGAGGCTGCCGCGACGGAGCCGGCAACCAGCAGCAGCCGTACGAACCCTGCGACCGCGGCAACCCGGATCGAACGTCGACGACCCATCGTTTGCTCCTCCCACCCATTCACGGTTTCCACCCTGCCGCGTTCGATACGCCAGGATGCTCGCCGCGGATTTCTCGTGGAGCTGGTTCAGCGCGAGCATCGCTCGCTGATGCGACGCCGATTGTCTTCAGCCCGCCGACACCATGAGCCCATCGTGTCCAGTCTCGTGACATCACGTCGTGGGAAGCGGGAGCTGTCACATCGCTGGGTCCATCGCGTCGGAGTGACACTGATAAACACCGTGCGCGAAAGAGCACCTGGAGGAGCCAGATGGCCACGACGTCATAGCAGTTCGGACGGCACCTGATCGTGGCGGGTGCCATCGGCTTGATGGCTCCGTTCACGGGGCTTGCCTGGCCCTTCGCGATCGCTACAGGGATCGTCATATCCACCACCGATGTCGAGAAGCTCCACAACCGGACGCCGCCACTCTCGACGCGAGCCGTCCGCCTTGCAGCGGTGACGGGTGGCGTCCTGGCGATGCTCATCGCGGGCGCCATCGTCGGTGGAATCGTCGCCTTCCTCGTCGCCGCCCTGGCCGTGTTCTCGGAGCGAATCAGCGCTGATGCGTCCCCGACGACCAGGGTCTTGCCCGGAATCTCTTGTTCATTGGCGGCGCAGCTGGCTGGGTTGTCCTCGGCCTCGTTCTCGGCCTTTACGTCGCGATCCACTTCGGCGCCTAGGTAGCCGCGCACAACGGGCGACTCTGGCGCTACCCGGACTGCCCATCCCTCAGGTGACATTGCCCGACCCTGACCGACGACGGCGTATCGACCCCGATCGAGCGCCTACCTCGCACTCGGCGCGATCGGCGTCGCGGACGTCGGATCCGGGTTGCGTTCACAAGGCTGCCTCGTAACATCATCACTTCGATCGCGTGACTGTCATGCATCGCGAGGGGAGCTTTTATGCGGTTCCTACGGCTCGGCGGGTGGCTCATCGTCGGCGGCGCGGCCCTGGTCGCGGTTGCGAGGTACGAGGGACACTGATGACACGAGTCGCACCGCTCATTGCCCTCGTGGCCCTCGTCGTCGGCACCGCCGCAGGATGCGGGAACGCGGCCGCCCCATCCGGGGCCCAACTGGTTCATCTCGTGGCCACGGCGTCCGAGGTGCAGTTGAATCCAGCCACGGTCCACGCTGGCGACGTCTATCTGGAACTCGACGACCCCGCCGACGGTGGATCGTTCGGCTTTGTGGGGGGACGCAGTACGGGAGGGCTGCCTGGGGCAATTGGCCCCCTGACCGACACGACTCTGGAGCGGCTTGCGCTCGGCGATACGGAGGGAACCACGATGTCGAGTGAGGGTCCCTCATGCAGCGGGCCGCAGGGACAGGACCGCGGCCACCTGGCTCAACCGGGGGTCTGCGGAGACGTCTTCAAGCTCGTCCTTGTCGCCGGAACGTACGCCATCCTCGGCCCGGGCTGGACCCAGATGCAGATCGAGCCGAGCGTGATTCCGACCATGCCGCCTTCCGGTCTGGTTCTGCCCCCGACGATGGCCGTCTTCGTGGTCCTGCCGTAGATCGCGAGCAGGCGACCGTTCGGGTTAGGCGACTTAATCGAGGTGTCGCCAGAACCCCTCGGTGTACAGGTCGTCGCGCGTGTCTGACCCACAACTCGAGGGTCAGTCAATCCGGCCCACGGGGGAAACGAGCCGGTGCGCTGACACGACCCGCCGCCGGCTGGAGGCGAACCCGGCTGGCCGACGCATGACCGGGAATGACGCGAACGCCCACTCGCCCGTTCCGGCCAAAGGCTGGGCGACGCTAGGCCGTCGAGCCAGAGCCTGGCGCGTCGTGGACGCATGGTCGGTCACGCAGCTCGGGTGACTCGGATACATCTGGGGCTCGGCCGTGACGGAGCGGCGAAGTCCCCGTCTCTTGGCAAGGGTCGCCTTGGTCGACGCGGATGTCGGCAAGCTGACAGCGCCGGCGCGCGGCCCGCGGACGACGCGGTTGCATGACCGAACGCACCGCTGTCGCTCGCGGCGCGTCAGCAGGCGGCGCGTCAGCTCGCGACCACGCCGAGCCGCTGGAGTCCTTCGCTCGCGGATGGGCAATCTCCACCGGCCACGCTCAGGGCTTCGCGGAAGCGGGCACTGGCAAGGCTGTCGTCGTGGCGCGCTTCGTAGCGTCGGCCGAGATCGACGAGGGCATCGACGAGACGGCCTCGAAGGAATCCGCGTCGCTCTTCTACGTATTCGCTGTCGCCGTACAGCGGACAGTCATCGAGATAATCCCCGCGGTAGAGCTGCCGAGCGGCCTCGAGACTGCGGATCGCCGCGAGCTCGTCGGTGGCCTCGGCCGCGTTGAGGAGGCGCTGCTCGAACTCCGCCACGTCCAGCCAGCTGACGACCGAGCCAGCCAGCCGATAGCGCCCGTTCGCGAAGATGACGTCGTGCCCGGGGCGCCCGTCCGGTCGCTGAGCAAGTCTCGATCGCAGGCCGCCCAGCGTCCGATGGAAGTTGAGGTCGCCCTGCTCGACCTCGGCATCGGGCCAGACGACCTCGACGATCTCGTCCTTCGTGACGCCCCGCTCGCCGCGATCCATGAGGAACCCGAAGATGGCCAGGGCATGTCGGCTGCCGGCCTTGGGGCCGCCCCAATCGGTGACGGGCTCGCTCGACCGTTCGACCATGAGCGGGCCGAGTGCGCTGATCCGCAGGCCATGATCGTCGTGCGTCGCCGACTCGGCATGCACTGCATAGGCGGTCGCTTCGGCCTGCGACATCGCCTGCCCCTCGGCCCACGCCCGCTCGATTGCAGCCGGATCAATCAGACCGTGCGGAACGCCGTCGCTCGCGAGCCACGGCGCGTTGGCGACGACGAGCTCGGCCTCGGTCGATCGGCGCAGGCCTGCGGCGGCACCCCGCAGGCGGGCCGCCCGGAGCGCGTCGCCGTCCGCCTTCGCGACCTCCGCGACGTCATCGAGCAGGAGCGCGATGGCGCTCCCGTCACCGGCCGCCGAGAACAGGCCGATCGCCTCGGTGAACGCCGCCGCCGCGGACGCGGAGTCGGCGCTGCGCAATACCACCAGCCCGTACGAGTGGAGCGCCCAGCCGAGTCCGAACGGGTCGCCAAGTTGACGGAAACGCTCGACGCTGGACCGAAGCAGCGCCATCGCCCGCTCGATGTCCCGGTGGGCCACGATCGATCCGAGGAGCCACTCCGATTTCGCGATGCCCGGAGCGTGGCCGGCCTCGACGAAGATTGCGTGGGATTCTTCCGCGATCCGGATACCCTCGGCGCTGCGGGCGAGGTCCTCGGGCGGCGGGCGCAGTGCCGGATCGAAGACGAACGCGAGGTCGAACAAGGCGTCGCCCAGTGGCACGACCTCGCCGCCGGTCCGGCGTAGCACCACCGCCGCGAGGTAGTGCCGCTCCGCCTCGTCGAGGTCTCGCCTCCAGTACGCGATCCCGCCGGCCGCTGCGTGCCCGTCGGCCAGCTCACGCGGAGACGCGCCGGCGGCGCTCGCGAGCGCAATCGCGATCGACTGGCTGCCCTCGCCGAGATATCCCCGCATCTGCCAGAAGCGCCAGATCGCGGAGCACAGTCGCAGTGCGCCCGGCGGGTCGGCCCCGAGGAGGTGGGTTATCGCGGCCCGGATGTTGTCGTGCTCGACGGCGAGGTGGTCGAGGGCGGTCGCCTGCTCCGGTCCGGTGAGGCGCGGCCCAAGCCGGGTCGCGAGGCCGAGGAAGTGATCGGCGTGCCGTCGCCTCGTCTCCGCGACCTCGCCGGCAAGCTCGAGCTGCTCAGCGGCGAACTGGCGGAGCGTCTCGAGCATCGTGAACCGCGGCGTCGTCGCCGGGCCCTCGTCGCGGGTCACGAGGCTCGCGTTCTCGAGCGCCGCGAGCGATGACAGGGTGCCGTCTTCGGTCGCTCCGTCCGGCGCGCAGATGGCCAGCATCGCCTCGACGGCCCAACCGCCGCGGAACACCGAGAGGCGGCGGAACAGGACCTGCGCCGGGTCGTCGAGAAGGTCGTAGCTCCAGCCGATCGCGGCGCGCAGGCTGTGCTGGCGGGCCGCCTGGCCTGGCGCGTCGGCCGTGATTCCTAGCCGTGCGTCGAGACGATCGCGGATCTCTGTCAGTGGCAGCAGTCGCACCCGGGCAGCGACGAGTTCGATGGCGAGCGGCAATCCGTCGAGCCGCCGGCAGATCTCGGCGGCAAGGGCGAGGTTGTCCGGATCGAGTCGGAAGGGCGATGGGGACGCGGCGGCCCGATCGCGAAACAGCCGAACGGCCGCCGCTTCGCCCGCTGCCTCGAACGACGATCCAGCCACCGGCAGGTCGAACGGGCCGAGCGCGACGATCTCTTCGCCGGGGATCCCGAGCCTGACCTGGCTGGTCGCGATCACCCGCACGCCTTCGGCCGCCCCGAGCAGATCTGCGATGTCGGACCCCGACCCGGTCACATGCTCGCAATTGTCGAGCACCAGGAGCAGGTGGCGATCGCGCACGTGGGCGATGACAGCATCCACGGGCAGCACACCGGGCGGGACCGGGATGCCGACCGCATCGGCGATGGCCGACATCACGAGAGCGGGTTCCGCGACCGGCGCCAGCGCCACGAACCACCCGCCGTCGGTGAAGCGCCCAAGGACCCGGTCGGCGACCTCGGACGCGAGCCGGCTCTTGCCGATCCCGGGCGGACCGGTGATCGTGACGAGCCGGCGATGATCGAGGAGGCGCCCGATGGCGTCGATCTCGGCAGTTCGGCCGACGAACGTTGTCCCGGGCTCCGCGAGATTGTTGGCGACCCCGTCCCGAGCGCGCAGGAGGCGGTGGACGCCTCGTTCCCCGGCCTGCGAAGCCTCGACCGGACGAGCGACGAGGCGTTGCGGCGGATCGCGCGTGATCAGGGCGGCCAGAGATTCGCCGAAGCGGATCTCGCCCGGCTCGGCTCCTGACGCGATCGATCCAGCCCGCCCGGCTGCGATGGACTCGTTCGTGCCGTCGGTGGGTTCGAGCCCGTAGCGGACCGCGATGCCTGCGAACTCGGACTCGAGATGAGACAGGTGAGCTGCCACGGCGAGCGCGCCATCGACCGCGCTGCGCCACGAGTCGAAGGCGAGGCACGCATCGCCGAATCGGCCCTCGACTTCGCGTCCGGCGGATCCGGATAACAGGGCGCGTACGAGCCGAACCTGAGCGTCGATGGCGACGAGGAGCCGGGCGAGAACGGGGCCTTGATCGGCCCGATCGACGATCGCCACGAGCATGACGCCCGGACCTGGTTCCGGCTCGTCCTGATCCGGATGCTCGAGAGCTCTCTGCATGGGTCGCCCGCGGTGACGGCAAGATCAAGCGTGCCACGAGCATCGCGCCCCGGCACGACCAACGATGGTTCGACCGGAGTCAGAGTGACCACATCGCGGGGTCAGCGCAAGACCTGACCCAGAACGACGACCAAGGCAACGACCAGTGCCACGCCGACGAGCGTCGCCAGCAGCCGCGATCCGGCGGTTGCCCTGGATCGACCGCCGGCCGGCCGGGGTCTCGCGGCCGCCTCGAACACGATCTCCGCAACCCACGCGGGTGGGGCCACAGCGGCGACGTCACGCAGGTGCGATATGTCCGCGGCGTAGTCGGCGGCGACCGCTCGGCACGCCACGCAGTCGCGCAGGTGAAGGCTGACCGCGGCCTGGTCGACCGGATCGAGCACGCCGTCGACGGCGGCGGCGATCAAGTCCTCGATCCGGTCGTGTGGCGGCGCGGCAGGGGGGCTTGCCGGGTTCACGCACTTCGAGACGCCGGGCCGGGCTCGATGTCACACGCGTTCGTTCGGGTGCAATCGGCCCGCGCCGCCCGGCGCGCTCGCCGCGCCGGAGCGCGCCGCAGTCAAACCGCAGTGGTCGACGACCAGTGTGGGCTGACCAACACGACGCAAGGGTGGGAATGATGTCGAATGCACAGGCGCTCGTTGACAGGACGGCTCCCGAGTCCGTGAGCGAACTGATCTCCACGGCCTATCGCGATCATGCGGCCGCCATTCACGGCACGGCGCTTCGCTCCACACGTGACCCGGAGGCCGCGGCCGACGTGACCGCCGAGGCCTTCCTCCGGCTCGTCGTCGAAGCCCAGGCCGGACGATTTCCCGACAACGTCGGCGGCTGGCTGTATCGGACGAGCGCCAACCTCGTCATCAGCCGGGGGCGGCGCATGTCGGTTGCCCGCCGGTTCGCACCACGCCTCGTACGCCACGACGGCCCGGCGGAGCCCGACGCGGTCACGCTGATGAACGAGCGTCACCACGAGCTGAGTGCGGCCCTCGCCTCGCTGGCCGTCGCGGAGCGCGTCGCGCTCCTCATGGCGGCCAACGGGGCCACCGGTGCCGAAATCGCCGGTCACCTCGGGCGGAGCTACGGCGCGACACGGACGTTGCTCTGCCGGGCGCGTCTCCATCTCCGCGCCGCGGTGGCCCGGGCCGACTCGACCGAGCGTCGGGCGGCCGCATCGGTCGCGTTGCGCGGTTCGCCGTCCGGCGTGTGATCCGGAGTCGTCAGGGGCACGGCGTGCAGGAGCAGATCGACCGGGGCCTCGTCGCCGGCCTGACGTCGACCGAGCGACCGAGCTGGCAGCCGCCATCGCCGGGCATCCGAGTTGCTGGTGGACCGTAGCGATCCCGGGCTCGCTACGTCGCCCTTGGCGCTCGTGCTCGGCGTGGGTTTCGCCGTGCCCCACGTCCTCGTCGGCGTGCCGATCCGCGTGGCTCTCGTTCTGGCGGGTCGCCGAAGCCTAGGCTCACGTGCTGGCAACTGGCGTGTCGTGCGCGGACCTGAGTTCATCAGAGCCGCGGCGCGACGCGCCTGTAACGCTCAGGACACGGCCGCGTCTAGGGTCTGACGATGCCCCTCACTCCGGCTCGGGGGGGTGCGATCTCGAAACCCACGAGCCCGAACTGGAGACTGACCATGGCGTCCATTCTGAATCGCCCCGTCCGCAGACGGCTTGCGGCCATCTTTGTCGCCGGACTGCTTGCGAGCGCGATCGCCGGATCAGCGTCGGCCGCGACGACACCGGTTTCGATCACGGTCACCAAAGCGGCGCTCACGGCCAAGATCCTCGTCACGGTCGGCGTCGACCTCGTGTGTCAACCGCTCGTTAGTGCGATCGACGGCAGCCCGGTCACGAGCGCCGCGCTGGGACTGGCCGGCTCGGTCGACCAGGCTAACGGCCGGACGATCGCCCACGCCGCCGGGGGAGATCTCATGCCCAGTGCCGATCTCGTGACCTGCGATGGGTCGACGATCAACCACCTGAGCCTGTCCCTGCTCTCGTCGACGGTCCCGTTCCACGGAGGGACCGCGATCGCGACGGTCATGGTCAACGTCGACGACCCAGGCTGCGTGTTCTGCGGCTCGAGTGAATTCGGGCAGACGACGTCGACGGTGAAACTGGCTGGCTAGACACCTTCAACCGAGCGGCCTGGGCGCCATCAGTCGCGATGGGGTCCAGGCCGTGCCTATCGACACTCCGTTGAGCGGACGATTCTTCCATCGTGCGGTTATGCGGGGCAGGCCAGAGCCTCCACCGCAGTCATTTCGGTTCAACCAGAGCGGAGTGGGAACGATGCGGCTCCGAGCTTTGGACGCCAACCCTTGAGGGTCATCATTAGGAGCATGCCCAACGCAGGGACCCTGACAGCGTCCTCGCTCCGGCCGAACCGAGTTCGTCGACGAGGCCGCGGAACGTGATGCTTCCATCGTCCGCCGTCGAGCCAGCCTCGACGGTGAAGGTCGACGGGTCGATCGGCGCCCCCTGCCCAACGTTTACGGACAGGCCGTCCGAATTGATGCCGAAGGACGTGACCTCGACAGTGGGCGTCACGACCAGGGAAACCTGATACGGGTTCGGCCCTGTCTGGGTGTTCGGGAATACGGCCATGACGCGAGTCCTGCCGGAGCCGCTTTCGTCATCGCTACAGGTGGCCTGGACCGTGGACGCAGATCGGTCGACCCGCCCCGACAGACCCATCGTGATCGTGGCGGCCCGCAGGCCAGGGGTGATCGGCGGGCTGACCCACGCCTGCGATCCGCCACCGACGGCGATGAGCCGCTCCGATGGCAACGACGTGGCGTGTCCGTCGGTCGCCATCATCGTGACCCGCTCGCCCGGTCCTGGAGCGCCCGACGGGTAGAGCGCCTGGGGTTGGCGGACCCATGCCAGACCGTCGGCGGATGTCCAGGCAACGAACTGGTTGTCACGATCGGTCCCAACGGCGAGGAGCGTTCCATCGTCCAGAGCCCGAACATCAACCATGGTCGCGCCGTGAAGCGAGGGCTGATCGGGTCCTCGGTCCCATGTCGCGCCGTCGGGGGAGGTCCAGGAGGCCGCGTCCTGGTTCGCCGTTGCGCCAACCGCCACGTAGCCCGGCCCGCCGGCCGTGACGCTCGCGATGCTTCCGCCAAGCGACCGGAGCGAGTGGAACGTCCAGCGCACCTCGTCAGTGGATATCCAGATCGCGCTTCCCGTGTCCGGCATGGAGCGCAGGGCGACGAGACCGAACCCGTTGCGAATGAGGCTGATCGCTGGGCCTTCGGCGCCACCGCCGATCGGACAGGTGCCCGTGGCGCCGGTGAGCGGCTCGGATGGTTGCCAGGCGAAGCCGTCGGATGAGGACCAGATGGCGACGTCGCACCCATCCTTCGCCGTTCCGCCTGCGTAGTAGGTTCCACCCGCGGAGACGAGGGTGCGGACCACGCCGTCGATGCCGGTCGTGCGTGGACCGGCGGTCCACGTGACGCCATCCGACGAGCGCCACGCACGGGTGGCGCCTTTCGGGTCGATCCCGAGGGCGACGGTTCCGAATGGGGCGGCGGCCATCGCGACGATCCGAACGCCGTCGAACTGGCCTCGATTCCCGATGGGTGCCCATTCGTTGGAGCCGCTTCGCGACGCGAGGAGCCCAGACCCGAACTGGGTCGGCCCCCACGCGACAAACCCCGCACCCGTGAAGATGACGCCGACCGGGCTCGGGGTCCGCCCGTCGGAGTTCTCGAACCACAGATCCACCCGCTCCCAGTCCACCCCGCGCGTCGCGATCCGGGTCGATCGCGATGGTGTCGGACTGGCTGTGCCCGTCAGCGACGCGGTCGGCGTCGAGCCCGGCATCGTCGAGAGCGGGGCCGCCGAAGGCGCCGTCGGCGTTGGCGACTGGGTTGACGAACACGCGGCCAAGACCAGCGCGATCAAGACCGCGTATGCACGGAGTGCTACCTGGGCTCCGCCCTGATGTGACCGCAATGGGATCACTGCGGCGTCCGGACTCGCCGGCGCCTGAACGGCCGTCGAATGGGTCCTCCAAACAGGAGTGTTGCGAGCCAGACGGCCCCCGCAAGCAATGGAATGGCGCGGATTCCTGCCGCGTCGCCAGTGGACCCACCCGACGCCACGAGCTGCTTCGCTTCATCGACCGTGGCCGTATCGGGTGGGTCAGCGCTGCTCAACGAGCTCGGGACAAACATCGTCCGACGGATCGCGACCGCCTGCTGTCGGTTCGGAGTCTGGCCTGGTGTGCCCGTCGCGCGGCACAATGCCGCCGCCGAATCGCGGAAATGGCCGCGGACCGTCACCCACCTCCGTGCGAATCGTGCTTGGAGGTCGCCGTTCCCAGGTCGTGTCGAGATGAAGAAGAATGGACCATCGCCGACGCCCGGCGCTGCCTCGTGGTTCGAGCCGAACACGATGAGTGTTGGGTTTGTGATCCACAGCGGCGTGATGCGGTAGGCCTCTGTTCCGCCAAGCCCTCCAGGCTGGTTGACGAAGGCCACGAATCGAATCTCGGACCCGCCAAAGCAGGCGAGCGCCCGCTCATTCGTCGGGACTACGGCTAACCGGAACCTGTCGAGGAGCCCGCGGTCGGCCTGAAGCGCGACCAGATCGGCGACCGTAACCGGCGAACGCGGGCAGACGACCTGCCGAGCGTCTGCCGACGCGGGTCGAACAAGCCAGGCGGCAAGGACCGCGATTGCCATGGCGGCGGCCACCGTGCGAAGCCGCGTCATGTCACGCATCCTCCCTGGCTGAGACCAATCGCCGCTCTCCGAGGCTGGCCGGCCGACGGCTGGTTCCCGAAGCCATGGCGAACCTGAACTCCACCACGGTCAACGCGGCGGACGAGCGAGCCGAAAATCGCCGGCGTCGGCGCGATGATCACTGGTGGCCTTCCGTGCCGGGCCCCGGGCCGTGGAAGAGGCGCCAACTGACCCGGGATCCCACGAGTAGCAGGGCGACTGCGCTCACGATGAACTGTGCAGGGACGTTGTGCTGACCGCTCCAGTCGGAGAAGAGACCCGCGAGGAATACGTACCCCGACGCAAAAAGGGTGGCGACGATCGTCAAGAGCGCAGCGAGCGGGTGACGCCGACTCCTCGCGCTCGAAACAAACGCGTGACGCATCGCGGAGATCCTCATCGGCCGAAGGAGGCGAGGTTGCCGAGCGGAGTGCCACGAAGGCTCGGCGGGCCGTCGCTCTCATGCCAGGACAGCCAGCCATCGCTGAGCGCGATGAAGTCGATCGATGAGGGTAATGTCAGGAGACGGGCACTCGGATCCCCGACCTGCCAGACGAATGGGACAAAGGATTGGTCCGCCCCATTGACCGACCCTGCGGCGGCCCAAGCCGCGTACCCGGCATTTGTGCTGACCTGGAAGATGCCAGGTTCGCGGCCTGAGCTGAACCCGGCGTCCATCGGACCCGCGACGTGGACCGGCACCTCGTCCGACAGGAGCGTCGTCCAGGCCGATCCGTCGGTCGAGTCGAACCGGCCCCAGACGAGCCGGTCGCCACTGATCGCCGCGTCTGCGACATGGTCATCAACGACACCGACCGCCCCGGCATCGGCGGTGAAGGTCCTGAGCATGAGCCGGGCGTCCCGGACGGTCCACCCATCGAGGTTCGTCCCGAGCGCCTCGCGATAGGCCATGACCGGCCCGGCCAGGCCGATCCACGGGACGAAGCCCTTCGTTATGACCGTCCCGATGATGCTTCCGTCGGTGAGTGACTGGAGGACGATCTTGTTGCCGTTCGGTGCCCCCGGCGCGGGCGCCTCGAGGGTGTAGGCCACGCGATCGCCATCGACGGCGAGCACCGGTGGATTGATCGTGAATCCGGCCTGTCCGACGGCGACCCGGTGGTTGGTCCCGGAAGCTCTGATCGAGCGAGTTCCGCGGACGAGATCGAATGCGACAACCTGCCAGTGCTGGGGCAGGTCACCAAACGGGTTTCCCTGTTCTGCGAGGTTGGGCGTTCCGTCGTACCAGATCTCGACCCAATACAGGAAGCCTTTCGTGGCCACGAATCCATTGAATGAGGAGGTCGCGCCCGAGCCCCCGCTCGCGATCATGTGCCCCGGAGGGAGCGTCAGGACCGCAGCCGTCGATCCAGTCGCGACGTCCGCGATGTCGAGGCGGTAGACCAGCGGGACCTTCGTCTTGCCGGTCGCAGCGTCCTTGCCGGACACGAGCTCCGGGTAGTAGGCGCGACTTCCGATGACTGCGAGGGGCCGTGGATCGGTGAAAGGCCAGGGGATCGCGACAGTGCGGGTCGTGGTCGCGTCGACCACGACGGATCCGCTCGTCGGCCGCGCTGGAGCCCCCGCCGAGGGAGTCGGCGCGGGCGCCTGACTCGCGGTGGGCGTGGGCCGGCCCGAAGTCGATGGATCCGCGCTCCGCGACGGAATCGCGCTCGGCTCGATCGCCGCCGTCCCGCAGCCCGTGACCACGAACGAGATCAGGAGGACGGCCGCCCCGGCTCCGAATGCATTGCGCACGGCACAGCCCCATTTCGCGATTCCTCGGCTTGCGACCCGGTGGTCCGGTCGCGCCATATCTGCGTTGCGGGGTAGACGTGCCGGCCCCTCCGTTGTTACCCGCCTGTCGGCTGGTTGTCTGCCGTCATTGGACCGGATGCAACGTACGTTTGAGCCAACGGAGGGCCGTTCGACGCAAACGATCGCTCCGTCGTCACAACGTCCAGGGGACCGCGTCTCCATCTCGGATCGGCAAGCATGGGGGTCCTGGCATGAGACACGGTCCGACCGGGTTCGGCGCGGTGGTTGTCGCGCTGCTGATCGTCGCAGCGGCGTGCGGCTCGACGACGGCAAACGGCCCGAGCGCGAGCAGCGCCGAGCCGCCGGCCTCGGTGCTCGTGCCGAGCGCCTCACCGACGGTCACCGTCGGCCCCGACGCTGCGCCATCGGCGGCACCGGGCTGGCAGCGAGCTCCGGACCAGGCGGTCTTCCGGGACACCGGCCTGACGAGCGTCATCTGGACGGGAGCTCGGTTCCTGGCGACGACCCTCCCGGGCGGTGATCGTGCGCTGTTCGACTCCGAGGATGGCCGAACCTGGCATCGGCAACCGCCGTTTAAAGCGACGGCCTGGACCGATGGACCCACGCTCGTTGCGGCGGGCCCCCGCGGCCTGGTCGCAATCGGCGGTGGCGGGGGTGGTCCGCTGGCGATCTGGCACTCGGCCGACGGCCTGACCTGGTCGGCCGCGCCCGACCAGGACGCCTTCCAGATGAGAAACGGTGCCTTCGAGGGCGTGCATGCCGTCATCGCGTCCGACGACGGCTGGCTTGCCGTCGGCGGCGAGGAGTACAACAACGCGCCGACCCCGGGTCTTCTTCGAGCGGTCGTCCTGACGTCAACTGACGGCAACCGATGGACACGGTTGCCAGATCAGCCAGCCTTGCGCTATGCCGACGTGACCGCGATCGCCCGCGCTTCGTCGGGATACATTGCCGTCGGAACCGTCCTGGTGGACCCGTCGCGGGGCGACTCCGGGCTGCGTGCCGCGGCCTGGACGTCCCCTGATGGCCGAGTCTGGTCGATGGTCGGCGCCGCGCCGGTCTTCGACACCCCGGCGGCGTGGACCGGGAACGGCCCGACCGACGTGGTCCTCCGCGGGATTGCCGCTCACGGGGACCGCCTCGTGGCCCTGGGCGACCTCCAGCCAAGGGACGGGTCGGTCGCGGCCAGCGTTCCACCGCTGGCGGTGGCCTGGTGGTCCGACGGTGCTGCCTGGACACCCGTGAAGGTCCCGTTCTCCGACGATCGGCAGATCTCGATCACGGCCATCCCGGACGGCTTCCTCGCGATCGCCGGGGCCGGACCCGGCTGCGTGAGCGGGCTGTGGGCATCCGCGGACGGGAGCTCGTGGCACTGCGCCGGCACGGACCCGGTCTTCAGCGGCTTTTCGGTCTGGGGCGCTGCCGCCTCCCCGGACGTCGAGGTGCTGGTCGGCTACAACTTGGCCGACCCGGTGGTCGCGGCTGCGTGGACGTTGGCGCTTCGCTGACGCGGGGAAGGCTCGCGCCCTCATACGCGACGACACTCAGGTGGTTGACGTCGCCCGCAGGAGCCCGCCAATCCGCAGGCATGAAGACCGCCGTCCAAACCGAGACGGGTACGCCCCAAGTCCGGACCAGGACGTTCCTGTTCGCCGACATCGGGGGGAGCACGGCTCTGGGGGAGCACCGGGCGCAGGCTCATGGTGCTGGTGATGAGCTCGCGCTCGAAGGGCTTGGCACAACCGCCCGCTCGGGAGCTCAAACCCGCAGCCGCGTCCTGGCCGCCGGGATGGCCCGAGTTCGTAACGACTAACTGTGGTGCTTCAAGACGTTGTTGACAAACGAGAGCCCCGCGACACGGTGTGAGGTGTTGAGTACCCATACCGGTCGGAGGCTCTCGTGCCACATCCTAGTGCTCGTCTCACCGTCTTCAGTCGGCAGCTCCTGGTGAAGC
>JANMRJ010000195.1:0-3754 GCA_031370985.1 Acidimicrobiales bacterium | reverse complement strand
GTCGATCTGAGCCCGTTCGGGATCGACAACGATCGCGAGGTCTACATCTCCACCACCGAGCCGCACGGGCTGATCGAGGCCACGATCCGCCGCTCCGAGGGGGCGCCCGCGGGGCTGTGACAGGCTAGGTGGCACGCGAGCGGGTCACAGTCCGGTCATGGAAGCCCGCATCGTCCAGCTCCCGACCAACGACATCCGGGTCGACGCCGATCGGATCGTCATCGAGCGGCTCGTCGTCCGCGACCACGCCCTTGCCGCGATCGTGGCGGCCCGCGAAGTCACAGACCGGCCCGCGTTCGTGGAGCGCGCCCTGAAGATCGGTCTGACCGCGCTCCAGGACGCGACCGTCAGTGTCGACGTGGACCTCGTTCGCGACGAGTTCGACAAGCTCCTGCGCTCGTCCGAGCAGGCGAACGCGAAGGCCGCCGAAGCGCTCGACCAGGTCCTCCGCTCGAACTTCGCCGACGGCGACGGTCGGCTGCCGCGGACCCTCGAGAAGTTCCTGGGCGACCGCGGCGCGCTGCGGGTCTTCGTCGGTGAGCTGTTCGACGAGACGAAGCGCGACAGTGCGATCGGCCGGATGCGGACCCTGCTCGGGACCTATTTCGACGGTGACGCCTCGAAGCTTGCGCTGCTCCTCGACCCGACCCGCCAGCACTCCCCGATGTACCAGTTCCGGACCGAGGTCGCCAGCGGCTTCGAACGCCTCCACGAGCGCCTGACCGCGATCGAGTCGGCAGCCGCGGCCCGGGGCACCGAGCGGGCGCGATCGGCGGCAAAGGGCGGCGACTTCGAGGACGTCCTCGAGGCGATGCTCGCCGACGTCGCGCGCGGGTCGGGCGACATGGTCGATCGGACCGGCTGCGAGACCGGCGAGCTGCTCCGGTCCAAGAAGGGCGATTTCGTGGTCACGGTCGACCCGGCCCGGACCGGGGGCGCGGACCTGCGGGTCGTGGTCGAGGCAAAGGACCGGGCGATGTCGGTGCGCTCGATCCGCGAGGAGTTGCGGGAGGCGAAGCAGAACCGCGCCGCAGCCGTTGGGCTGGTCGTCTTCAGCCCGGCTCACGCGCCGTCGGGGATCGCCCCGTTCGACGTCCGTGCCGGAGACGTCTACTGCGTCATCGATCCCGCAGACCCGAACCCCTCGACCCTGGAAGCCGCGCTCCGTCTGGCACGCCTGCTCGCGATCGCCAGCCTGCGCGACGTCGAGGCCGATGTCGACGTCGAGGCGATCCGGACGGCCCTGGCCGGGGTCCGGGCAGAGCTCGACGCACTCAAGGGGATCAAGGCGACCCTCACCTCGATCTCGTCGAGCGCATCGGGACTGCAGCTCACGCTCGATCGGCTGCGCGATGGCGTGATCGCCCGGATCGCCGAGGCCGACCAGGAGATCCGGGTCGCACGGGCCGCCGCGAGTTGACGTCGTGCTCGCCGAGCCTGCCTGCGGGCCGCAGGGAAAGTTGAAGCATTCGGTGAGGTGGACTAGGGTCTGAGGTGGTTGGGCCATGCGACCCACCTCGCGATGGGACCACCGGGTCCTGTTGCCGAGCAGCGTCCTCGGAGGAGGCTGACCAGGTCGTCGCGCCGTCCCGATCCGAGGGAGTCCGGTGCGTCGGCTCGTGAACCGATCCTCGCCGGAGACCCGTCCATGCGACGCAGCCTCGCCGCCCTCGCCGCCACCACCCTGCTCCTGTCCAGTGTCAGTGGCGCGGTCGGCGCGGAACCCGGGACCTCCGGCAACCCAGCCCCGATCATCGCGCCGGCACCCTCGGTCGAGCCGATGCCGTCGAGCGAACCGACGCCCGGCGCAGACCCCAGCGCGATCCCGGCCGTCGACCCGTCGCCCACTGCGGGCGCGTCCCTCGACTCGTCCGGGGCCCCCATCCATCCCGGCGTCCGACCCGACGGGCCGCCGGTCGCTCCGGTGGTCGAGGCGAGCCAGCCGGCCGGCGGCCGCGCCGCCGGGACCCAGCCGTCGCGTGCGGCCACCGACCCGACCAACCGCTGGATCGTCGTCCTTCAGTCCGGCACAGATGTCGGCGTGGCCGTCGAGCGCCAGGGCAAGCGAATCGGGTTCACCACCGACCGGACCTACCGCAATGCGCTGCGCGGCTACTCGGCCACCCTCGGTCGCGCCCAGGTCACCGCGCTGAGCGAGGACCCGTCGGTCGCACTGATCGTGGCCGATGAGAGGATCCAGGCGGAGGCCCAGCTCGTCCCGACGGGGATCAACCGGATCTACGCCACCAGGTCGCCGGTCGCGAAGATCGACGGGATCGACGAGCGGGTCGATGCCGACGTCGCGATTGTCGACACCGGGATCGCGATCGTCCCGGATCTCAACGTCGTCGGCGGCTACAACTGCTCCACCTCCAATCGCACGGCATGGCGCGACGTCGAGGGCCACGGCACGCACGTCGCGGGCACGGTCGGCGCGCTCGACAACGGCAGCGGCGTGGTCGGTGTCGCTCCCGGCGTCCGGCTGTGGGCCGTCAAGATCCTCGACGACAACGGCGACGGCCTGCTGAGCTGGTACGTCTGCGGCCTCGACTGGATCGCGGCCCAGCATGACCCGGCCGACCCGACCCGACCGTTGTTCGAGGCGGTCAACATGAGCGTCGCGAAGTGGGGCTCGGACGACGCCAACTGCGGCATCACGAACAAGGACATCCTGCACATGGCGATCTGCCGGCTCGTCGCGAGCGGGGTCACCGTCGTCGCGGCCGCCGGCAACGACGCCGGGAGCGCCTCCATGCGGGTCCCGGCTGCGTACAACGAGGTGATCACGGTCTCGGCCCTGGCCGACACGGACGGCAAGCCGGGCGGGCTGGGAGGGCACCGCTGCCTGTCGTGGGGCACGTACGACGTCGACGACACGTTCGCCGATTTCAGCAACTACGGCTCCGACATCGATCTCATCGCCCCGGGCAAGTGCATCTGGTCAACGATCCCCGGCGGCTACCAGTACATGTCCGGGACCTCGATGGCAGCGCCCCATGTGACCGGGGCGGCGGCGCTCCTCAAGGCGGACCGGCCAGGTCTGACACCGGCCGAGGTGAAGGAAGCCCTCCAGTATCTCGGCACCCTCGACTGGCAGACCGCAACCGACCCGGACCCGTATCACGAGAAGCTGCTCGACGTCAGCCGGATCGGGCCGCGCGGCGACTTCTCGGTGTCGACCGGACCCGGTGCCGTCGTCGGCGAGGCCGGCGGCCCGGCCCGCGTCCCGATCACGATCACCCGCAGCGCGACCTCATTCGAGCGCGTTCGACTCGCAGCGACCGGCCTTCCCACGGGCGCATCCGCGACGTTCGCCCCGGCCAGCCTCTACGGTTTCGCCGGCGTGGCCACGACCCTGACGGTCAACATTCCGCTGGGCCTTACCCCCGGTCCGTATCAGATGACGGTCAACGCGGACGAGCACGGCAACGTCCACACGGCGATCGCGACGATCCAGGTCACCAGCGACGCGCCGACCGCCCTGCCGCCGGTGACCGCTGTCCTGACGAGGGGCATCCTCGGGATCACGACCCTGCCGACGCGCGTCAGCTGGCCGGCCGCCACCGACCCCTCGAGCGGGATCGCCGGCTACGAGCTGGCGGCCAGCGTGGCGGGCGGCGACTGGCTCGCGGCCACGGCGACCGGCGCAGCCATCCAGAGCGTCTCGGGCAGCCAGGTTCTCGGGCGGGCGTATCGCTACCGTGTCCGTGTCCGCGACATCGTCGGCAACTGGAGCCCGTGGGCCGAGGGGCCG
>JANMRJ010000178.1:0-10337 GCA_031370985.1 Acidimicrobiales bacterium | reverse complement strand
CCGCCGCAGCAGGATGCTCGACCGCCCGACTGCGCCGAGCATCGATCCCGATCGCTGCGGTGAGGTCGAAACCGGTCGCCGGTTCGCACTGCGTTCGAGGGCCGAGCCGCACAACCTGGTCGCCATGACGCGCCCGGCATCGATCGACCCGTCGCAGACCACGACGAACTCGTCACCGCCGGCGCGGGCCACCGTATCCGCGATCCGGACCGAGGTCAGAGTCGCGCCGCGTAGCGCCGGAGGAGATCGTGGCCCACGGCTTGACCGAACCGCCGGTTGGCCTCGCGCAGGCCGTCGAGATCGAATGTGAGCACGGTGACGGGCTGGGCCGCGACGGGCCGCCCGAACCGCAGGTTCAGTGCCGCGAGCAGCGCCTCCCTGCCCAAATCGATCCAACAACGGGCCGTTTGGCCCGGTGCACAACACGCCCGGCCGGTCGAAACTCGTACCAATTCAGTGTGAGTTCCAAGAGCCGCCCGATCAGAGCCGGGCAGGAGAGCGTGATGAACCATCATCGATCCTCAGTTGTCCTGGTCATCGGCCTCGCCGCGATCCTCGTCGGCTGCGCGTCGGCCGGCGCCCCGAGTTGGACCTATGGCCCGCCCGCCGCGTCGAACGCCGCGGCGTCGAGGGCTTCGAACGCGGTGGTCGCGGGAATGCCGATGGGCATGTCGTCGTCCGCCGCGCCGGCGACCGGAGCCGCGATCGCGGCCGGTGGCGAGATCGCGATCGACGCGTTCGACCTCGGCTTCAAGCCGGCGGCCGTCGCCGTCGCCGTCGCCGGCACGTACCCCGTCGCCTTCCACAACACCGGATCCACCCTCCACGATCTGACGTTCGCGGACGGGTCCAAGCTCAGCGCCGATCCCGGCGCGACCGTCAAAGGCACCGTCAACGTGCCGGCGGCCGGTCTCGGCTTCCTCTGCTCGATCCCCGGCCATGCGGCGGCCGGAATGACGGGGACGGTCGCGGTCGCGGGTTCGGCGCCCGCGCCGGCCACGTCCGGTGCTCCCGCGACGGCCGCTGGCGCACCGGTCGCCGATCCGGTCGCCCCCGCCTACGCACTTCGTGACGCCAAGGCCCCGCCCGTCCTCGCCGGCACTGTCCACGACATCGACTTCCCGATCGTCGACAAGGACATCACCGTAGCCGCCGGGTTCGTCGTCCACGCCTGGACGTTCGGCGGGACCGTCCCCGGCCCGACGATCCGGGTCCACCTCGGCGACACCGTTCGGGTCCACCTGACGAACAACGGAACGATGAGCCACTCGATCGACTTCCACGCCAGCCAGACCGCGATGAACGACCAGATGGTCGAGATCAAGCCGGGCGCGACGTTCACGTATACGTTCACGGGCGACTACGCCGGAGTCTGGATGTACCACTGCGGCACCGCGCCGGCCCTCGAGCACATCGCCAATGGCATGTTCGGCATGCTGATCGTCGAGCCCAAGGGCGGCCTGCCCAGGGTTGACGAGGAGATCGCCCTCGTCCAGAGCGAGTGGTACCTCGGCGCGCAGAAGCAGCCGGCCGACTACGCGAAGGCCAACGCCGCCGCGCCGGCGCCCGACTTCGTCGTCTTCAACGGTATCGCCAACCAGTACAAGGACAACCCGATCCAGGTCACGACCAAAGGCCGGGTCCGGGTGTTCGTGCTCGACGCCGGACCGAACATCGACAGCTCGTTCCACGTCGTTGGCACGATCTTCGATACCGTCATCAAGGAGGGCGTGGTCCTCGCCACGGGCAATGCCCAGGGCTGGGGCAGCCAGGCGGTCGACCTCTCGCCGGCCCAGGGCTCGATCATCGAGTTCAGCCCGCGGGAGGACGGGATGTATCCCCTCGTGACCCACGCTTTCAACTTCGTCGGGAAGGGCGCGATCGGGCTCTTCATGGCCGGCGACGGCGACCCGAAGAACTGAGCCGACGGTGCGGCTCGAGCTCACCAAGCGGGCGGACTACGCGATCCGGGCCGTCGTCGCCCTCGCGGCGGCGCCCGTTGACCGCCTGAGCGTGCGCCGGATCGCGGCCGACCGGGACATCCCGGTCGGCTTCCTGCCGCAGGTCATGGCGGATCTCCTCGCGGCCTCGATCGTCGAGGGTCTCGCCGGGCGGACGGGCGGCTATCGGCTGGCCCGCACCGCCGACTCGATCACGGTCCTCCAGGTCATCGAGGCGGTCGAGGGCGACAGCCGGCGGACGACCTGCGTGCTCCGCGGTGGAGCGTGCCAGGTCGACGGCATATGCGACGCGCATCGGCTGTTCGCGGCCACGCAGGAAGTGATGCTGAGCGAGCTCGGCGGGGCCACGATCGCGAGCCTCCGCCGGGACGGCTGACGGCGGGTTTCAGACCCCGAATCGGCGGAGGTACTCGCGGTTCGCCTGCTGGACCGCGACCACCGACGCCGGCGTGTCGCTGGCGCGCAGGAACTGGTCCTGCTCGATGACGAGCCAGCCCCGGTAGTCATGGCGCCTGAGCGCCTCCATCACCGCATCGATGCCCGAGTCGCCCAGGCCGAGCTGGCAGAAGACGCCCCGGCTGAGCGCCTCCTCGAGGCCCTTGCCTTCCGCCTTGACGTCGTCCATCACCTGGGTCAGGCAGTCCTTGATGTGGACGTGCCGGATCAGTTCGTGATAGTCGTCGACGGCCTGCGCAGGATCCGCGCCGCCGAACCGGAAATGGCCGGTGTCGAGGCACAGCCCGAGGAGCGCGGGATCGATCCGATCCATGACCCGCGCGATCTCGTCAGCCGTCTCGACGTACGTTCCCGCGTGCGGATGGAGGACGACCTCGAAGCCCTCGGTCCGGCACAGCTCGGCGGCCCGGTGGAGGTTCGCGATCAGCGCCTCGAACCGGTCGGGAGGGAGCCACGCCTCGGGGTGGTCGGCGATCCGGCCGGAGAACGCCAGCCGCTCGGGCTCGTCGAAATGGTCGGACAGGATGGCCAGCGGACGCGAGCCCGAGGGCGCTCCGTCGCGGATCAGGCGCAGGCTGTCGCGCAGCCAGGTCCGATCGTCGTCGGCCTTCTCGTTCCGGCTGAAATGCTGTGGCAGGAAGGCGCCGACGAGGGCGAGATTGCGCGACGTCAGCCGCTCGCGGACTTCGCCGGCGTCGCCCATGAAACCGGGCGGTCCCAGCTCGGTGCCCTCGAACCCGATGTCGACCATCCAGTCGAGCATGTCGTCCGGGTCGGGCATCCACGCGTCGTCGACGACGATCTCGTCGACGCCGAACGAGACCGGGGCACTGGCGACGCGGATGGGCTCAACGGACACGGGGACCTCCGACTGGGTGGGTGGATTCGGTCGCCGGTGGGTGGGCCGCCGGCTGGGGACTTGCGGGCGTCACGGCGGGGCAACCGCATGATCGCCGGATGGCGAGCTCCATGGAGATCCGGACATCCATCGGCCCGGCAGCGGGATGCTCGAGCGCGCGCAGGACCATCGACGCCGCGAGATCGCCGATGTCGCGGTCACGCCGGGCCAGGACGGTGAGGGGCGGGTCGAGCAGCGGGGCGGCATCCGAGTCGTCGAAGCACACGATCGCGACGTCGTCGGGCACGGCGCGGCCGCGCGCCCGCAGCTCGCCGAGGCCACCCAGCGCGAGATCGGCACAGGGAAAGACGATCGCGCTGACCGGGTCATCGAGATCGATGAGAGCGGCCGTCTCGCTCCGGCCGGCGGCCTCGGTCCAGTCGCCCGGTCGGACGCAGCGCGGGTCGATCTCGAGACCGTTGGCGCGCATCCCGAGCTGGTAGCCGGCCAGCCGTTCCGCGCCGGATGTCTCGCTCTCGATCCCGCCGACGTAGCCGATCCGGCGGTGGCCATGAACCCCGGCCAGGTGCCCGACCAGCAGCTGGATGCCGGCCTCGTTGGCGAGCGTGACGTGGCCCGCCCCGACGCCATCGACCACATTGTCGAACGTCACGATCGGCAGGTGGAAGCGTCGCTCGATCGCGCGGAGGACCGATCCGTCGCCGCCCGACGAGCAGACGATGAACCCGTCGACCCGGCCCGCGGCAAGAGCGAGGAGGGCGGCGCGCTCGCGGTCGGGCCGTTCGTCGGTGTCCATGAGGGTGATCTGGTAGCCGGCCGCCTGGAGCCGGTGCTGGGCGCCCTTGAGCGCATTGGCGTAGAAGCCTGAGCTGATGTCGGGGACGATGAACCCGATCATCCGGGTCGAGCGGGCGCGCAGGTTCTGGCCGGCCGCCGACGGGTGGAAGTCGAGGGTCGCGGCCGCCCGCTGGACCCGCTCGCGCGTCTCGCTCGCGACACTGCCCCGGCCGGTCAGCGCCCGCGACGCGGTCGCCACCGACACGCCGGCGGCCTCGGCCACGTCGGTCAGGCGCGGCGACCCGGCGCTGGCGGCACGGGATCCGGCCGTGGCCGCCCGGGATCCGGCCATCACTTGACGGCACCCATCGTCAGGCCGCGCACGAGGTGCTTCTGGACGACGAGCGAGAACGCCACGATCGGCAGCGCACCGATGACCCCCGCGGCGCTCATCGCCCCCCAGTCGACGTTGATCCGCCCGATCAGCGTGGCTGCCCCGACCGGCATCGTCTCGGCGGCTGGCGTCGAGGTCAGGACGAGCGCGAACAGGAACTCGTTGTAGGTCGTGATCACCGCGAAGATCCCGGTCGCCACGAGACCCGGGGCCGCGAGCGGCAGGACGATCCGGCGGAAGGCGGCGAACCGGGTGTCGCCGTCGACCATGGCGGCCTCCTCGAGGTCGACCGGGATCTCGCGGAAGAAGCTCTCCATCATCCAGACGACGATCGTCACGTTGAAGGCGGCATACACGATGATCAGGCTCAGCTGGGTGTTCAGGAGCCCGAACCGCTGGGCGACGAGGAAGAGCGGGATGATGATCACGATGGGCGGCATCAGCCGGACCATCAGCAGGCTGAATCCGACGTAGCGGTGCATCCCGGCCCGGAGCCGGAAGCGGGCCAGGACGTAGGCGGCCATGGTCCCGAGGATGAGTGCGATCCCGACGCTGACCGCGGTCACGATGACCGAGTTGGTCAGGTACGAGGCGAACTCGCGGCCGTTGAACAGGCTGACATAGTTGGCGGTCGTCAGCGCCTGCGGGATCAGCGAGGTCTCCTGGGTGATCTCGCGATTTGTCTTCAGCGAAGTCAGGAGCATCCACAGGATCGGGCTGATCGCGAACGCGAGCGCGGTCAGCGCCGCGAGCGCCCAGGCGATCCCTCCGAGCCGGTTGCGGGTCATGCCGGTCGCCGCCGCATGAGCCCGACGGCGAAGCCGGCCGCGATGAGAACGACGAGCGCGACCATGAACAGCATCGCCGCGGCGTAGCCGACCTGCTGGAACTGGAAGAACGTCTGGTAGCCGTAGATGGAGATCAGCTGGGTCGACGTGCCCGGCCCGCCGCGGGTCAGGACGTAGACCTGGTCGAAGGTCGTGAGGGCGTCGATGGAGCGGAGGGTGACCGCGACGAGGATCGTCGGCCGGAGCAGCGGCAGGGTGTGGTCGACGAAGGTCCGCCAGCTCGTCGCGCCGTCGACCCGGGCCGCCTCGAACGGCTCGACCGGCATCGACTGGATGCCGGCGAGGAGGATCAGGAAGAGGAGCGGCGTCCATTCCCAGACGTCGAGGAACACGAGCCCGAGGAAGGCCCCGGTGCCGCTGCTCAGGATCTGCGGCGGGTCGAGGCCGACCGCGTGGGCGAGCGATGCGAGCAGCCCGACATCGGACGCGTAGATGAGCCGGAAGACGATTCCGACAACGACCGGGGTGACGATCATCGGCAGGATGAGGGTCGCTCGGATCCGCCGGATGAAGCGTCGCTCGCGAGCGACGAGGAGCGCGAGACCGAGGCCCAGGACCGTCTCGATCGTGACCGCGAGGAACATGAACCGGGCCGTCGTGACCAGGGCTTCGATGAACGCCGGGTCCGCGAGGGCCTGGCCGTAATTGTCGAGACCGACCGACCGGACCTCGCGCCCGAACCGGTAGAAACCGGTGCTCGAGCGGAGGCCGTCGATGAGCGGATAGACGATGACGCCGAGCACGAGGAAGATCGTCGGCGCGAGCATCAGGTACGGGAGCACCCGATCCAGGCCGGAGCCCCGGAGGATCCGGCCCGGGGTGCCCGGCGTCATCGCGGTGGTCATCCGATCAGTGGTTGTCGCCGGCTCAGTAGTAGCCCGCCGTCGTGAGATAGGCCTTCACCTGGGTTGCGGCACGGTCGAGCGCCGCGCCGCCGCCGCTGCCGGCCGCGAGGGCGGTGTTCAGCTCGGTGCCGATGATCGACTCGACCTTGGACCAGTCGGGCATCCGCGGCCGGGCCTGGGCGCCGGCGTTGAGCTGGGCGAGCGCCACCGGCAGGAGCCGGTGGTCCTTGACGGCCTGGGTGTCGTTGAAGGCCGGGGTCTTGACCGGCAGGTCGCCCGAGCGGGCCAGCGCGGTCTGGACGTCGTTCGTCGCGAACCACTTCATGAACGCGATCGCGTTGTCCTTGTTCGGGGCGGACGCGCTCACGCCGTGGATGAAGATGCCGATCTGGGCGATCGCCGACTCCTGCTTCGGGACGACCCCGAAGTCGAGCTTGCCGACCTCCTTGGACTGGGCCGGGTCATCGGATTTGATCGCATTGCCCGAGTACTGGATGATCGCGGCCGCGTCGCCGCCGAGGATCGCCGCACCCTCCTGGTCCGAGTCGAACTCGGCCACGCCCTTCGGCGCGATGGACTTCAGCGTCCCGACGAAGAAGTCGGCGGCGGCCTTGCCCTTGTCCGAGTTGAAGATCGGGTTCCACTTGTCGTCGAAGAAGTCCGCCCCGTAGGAGCGGAAAAGCGGGTAGAACGAGGTCACGATCGGGTTGCCCTTCACGCCGCGGAACACGAACCCGTACTTGACCTTGCCGGCGGCCATGCCGGCCTTGCCCTGGGTCACGAGGTCGTCCCAGGTCGCCGGAGCCGACGCGAACACATCGTTCCGGTAGGTCAGCGTCTGGAGGTCGCCGATCGTCGGCAGGGCGATGAGCTTGGGATCCAGCGTCTCGAAGCCCTTGACCCGCGGACCGGTCCGCGGCGGCCAGAAGCCGAGGTCGGCGAACGGGCCCGGATAGTCCGCGTCCATCGTGATCCCGTGTGGTCCGAGGTCCTCGAGGATGCCGGCCGCCGCGTACTGCGGGATCCACGGGTCGTCCATGATGTAGATGTCGTACTGGCCGGCCTTGGATTGCCCGTCCTGGAAGGCCTTCGCGAAGAACGAGTCGTAGGGCTCGGTCAGGAACTCGACCTTCGTCCCGGTCGCGGCCTCGAACATCGGCAGGATCGTCGCCTTGAACGGGGTGAGGGCGCCGTCCTCGAATGCCCCGATGACGAGCTTGCCGCCGGCCTGGGCCGGGGCGCTCGGGCTGGCCGCGGCCGCCGACGGGGCCACCGACCCGCCCGCCGTGGTCGGCGCGGCCGACGCGGCGGGCGTCCTGGTGGCCGCAGCCGGCCCGCACGCGGCCAGGATGGCTCCCGCTGCGGCCACGCCGCCCGCGGCGACACCCAGGCGCAGCAGGTCCCTCCGCGTCAGGTAGCGCGTCAGGATGTCGTCCTCGCTCATGGAATCGCTCCTCCAGTCTGGTTCGTCGGCAGGTCGCCGACCCGATGGACAGCCGTCCTCCCGCCCGGCTCGAAGAAGCAGGCCCGCGCCGGATCGATGCACACCCCGACGGGTGCGCCGAGCGGCGACGTCCAGCCTCGATCGGCTCGAACCGTGACGCGCGAGTCACCGATAAGCACCTCCACATAGACCTCGTCGCCCATCGGTTCGACGACATAGACGGTGGCCGGGATCGTGCCCGGCTCGGTCACCGGGGTGATGGACAGATCACGGGCGCGGACCCCGAGCTGCTCGACGGCGGAGGCCGCGCATGCCTCGTACCGGTCGCCGAGCGGGATCGCAGCGCCGGCCACGACCATCGCCCGGCGCTCGGGGTCGAGACCGATCGACAGGATGTTCATCGGCGGGTTGCCGACGAAGGAGGCGACGAACCGGTTGGCCGGCCGGTCGAAGACCTCCTGTGGCGGGGCGTACTGCTGGACGACGCCGTCGCTGATCAGGCACACCCGGTCGGCCATCGTCAGGGCCTCAGCCTGGTCGTGGGTCACGTAGATCGTCGTCGCGCCGAGGCGCTGCTGGAGCTGGCGGATCTCGCCGCGCATGCTGATCCGCAGGCGGGCGTCGAGGTTCGACAGCGGCTCGTCCATCAGGAATGCGGCAGGGTCGCGGATGATCGCCCGGGCGAGCGCGATCCGCTGGCGCTGGCCGCCCGACAGCTGGCGTGGCTTGCGCTTCAGGAGGTGGCCGACCTCGAGCGACTCGGCGACCTTCGCCACTGCCGCTGCGCGCTCCTTCTCGGGCACGCCCCGGATCCGGAGCGGATAGCCGATGTTGTCCTCGATCGACATGTGCGGATAGAGCGCGTAGCTCTGGAAGACCATCGCGACATCCCGCTCGCGCGGGGCGAGGGCGGTCACGTCGCGACCGCCGATCAGGACCCGGCCGGCGGTCGGGGTCTCGAGCCCGGCGATGATCCGGAGGGCCGTCGTCTTGCCGCAGCCCGAGGGCCCGAGGAAGACGACGAACTCCCCGTCGGCCACGGTCAGGTCGAGCGATTCGAGGACGCGCACGCCATCGAAGCGCTTCTCGATCCCGGACAGCTCGACTTCGGCCATGGGGTCAGTCCGCGAGGGCCCTCTTGAGGGTCGCAACCGAACGACGGATGCACTCCTCCGGGGTCAGCGAAGGATCCTCGTGCTCGATCGAGACGACCGAATCGTGGCCGACCGACTGGAGGGCACGGATCAGGAGCGACCAGGTCGCCGCGTCGTGGCCGTCGCCGATCGCGGAGAAGTGCCATGGCGCCCAGCTCGCGTCCACCGGGAAGCGGTGATCCAGCACGCCGCTCAGGGCGATCCGCTCTGGGTAGAGGGTCGTGTCCTTGCCGTGGCACCAGCCGATGACCGGCCCGATCTCGCCGAGCGCCTCGATCACCCGGATCGGGTCGGCGCCCTGCCACCAGAAATGGCTCGGGTCGAGATTGACCCCGACGTTGGCGTCGCAGTACGCGCGCAGGGCCCGATATGTCTCGAGGGTCCAGACCGACACCCCCGGGTGAAGCTCGAGGCAGACCCGGACATCCGGAGCCGCGCCGGCCATCCAGTCGGACATCGCCCGCCAGTACGGCCCGACCTCGTGCTCCATCTGCCACGCCCAGATCGACTCGTCGTCGTTGGCGATCGACCACAGCCCGAAGACGCCGATCCCGCCGCCGGTCCGGCCGCCCGGGCTGCCGGCCATCGTCACGACCCGGTCGATCCCGAGCAGGGCCGCCAGCTCGATCGCGCCCTTGAGCGCAGCCTGGGCTTCGGCCCGCGCGGCGGGGTCCGGGTGGAGCGGGTTGCCCGCCGCGTTCACGGCGCTGAACCGGATGCCTGCGTCGTCGAGGTCGCGCCGCAGCTCGTCGCGGGAGGCCTCATCGCGCATGAGCGAGGCGAGATCGAGATGGGTCCGCGCGCCCCACGTCCCGACGCTCATCTCGACATCAGTGATGCCCTCGGCGGCGGCCCAGGCAAGGGCGTCGCGCCGCGAGAGATGCTTCAGCCCATCGGTGAACAGCCCGATCCGCACGAATGACTCCTCAGTCGAGATGGTGCCTGGTCAGGCCGGCGCTCGGTGGCGGGCGGCCGCGACCCGGAACGCGTCGAGAAGCGCGGCAAGATCGTGGCGGGCCCCTTCAACGGTCGCCCGGACCGGGGCGCCGGTCGTGATCGATGCGTGGAATGCGCGCAGCTCGTTCCGGAACGCCTCCTCGAAGGACACCCGGTACTCGATCGTCTCGAGCCCGGCCGCGGTCCCGTCCGAGCGGCGTTCGACGAGGCGGGTCGGGAAATGGCGCAGATATGGCGACGGGAACGTCAGCTCGAGGATCCGATCGCGGCAGTAGGCCGTGATCCGCTCGCGATAGTCGGCGACGCCCGGCAGGTTCAGGTGCTCGAGATGGGCCCGCCCGTCGCCCGGCAGTGCCCAGTCGAGGCTGACGCCGCGCCCGGCGTCGAACGCGGCAGCGTCGAGGAGCGGCAGGGGAGCCTTGATTCCGAGTGCGCCGAGGAGGTGGTGGGCGAGGCTCACGTCGTGGACGAGCGAGCTGAGGTACGCCTCGAAAGCACGAGTCTGGGCCGCGTCCGGCTCGGCGCCGAGCGCCTCGCGCACCGCCGCCGCACCGCGCGCCCGGGTCGCGTCGATGAGGTCGCGCGGCACGTCGCGCCCGATCGCGAGGTCCAGGTGATCGACGAACGGGACCTGGTCGGGAT
>JANMRJ010000166.1:0-7179 GCA_031370985.1 Acidimicrobiales bacterium | reverse complement strand
GCCTGGTGGTGTGGATCGGCCTGTCCCTCACCGGTGCCATCATGTACTCCCTGATCACCCTCCTGGGTTCGACCAGCGGGCTGGCCCTCAGCCTGGCCGGCGCCACCGGCATCATCGTGTCCGTCGGCGTGACAGTCGACTCCTACGTCGTGTACTTCGAACGCCTGAAGGACGAGATCCGCTCGGGCAAGACAATCCGCTCGTCGGTCGACCGGGGCTTTTCCCGGGCCTACCGCACGATCCTCGCCGCCGACGCCGCGTCGATCATCGGCGCCGCGGTCCTCTACGTTCTGAGTGTGGGGTCGGTCCGGGGCTTCGCCTTCTTCCTCGGCCTGACGACCCTGCTCGACATCGTCACCGCTTACTTCTTTACCCGCCCCATGGTCATGCTGCTCGGCCGCAGCCGGTTGTTCACCGAAGCCCGCTGGGTCGGGGTGGCCCGGGGCCTCAACGCGGTCCCGGCGGTGGCGGCGACGCCGAGGACGAGGGAACCAGTATGAGCGACCCGACGATCGACCAGATGATCGACCCGATGAATGACACGGGGCCGGCCAAGACATCGCTCCGCCACCGGCTCTACCACGGCGAGACCACGATCAACTTCGTCGGTCGGCGCAACATCTGGTTCGTGGTGTCCGGCGTCGTCATCCTGGCCGGGCTCATCTCGCTGCTCGTCCAGGGCCTGAACTACGGGATCGACTTCAAGGGCGGCACGTCCTGGGAGGTGCGGGCGCCGGGGGTGTCGGTGGCCGCGGCCCGCGACGCCGTCCGGCCCCTCGGCCTCGGCGATGCCACCATCCAGACCGTCGGCGGCGACAGGATCCGTGTCGCGGCCGGCAACGAGCCGCCCGAGCAGCAGGCCAAGATCAGCCAGGCGTTGGCGGAGGTGGCCAAGGTCGACTCGCAGCAGGTCAGCGTGAACGATGTCGGCCCCTCGTGGGGCAAGGCGGTGACCAAGAAGGCGCGCAACGCCCTCGTCGTCTTCTTTGTCCTGATCAGCATCTACATCTCGCTGCGCTTTGAGTGGAAGATGGCGGCCGCCGCTCTCGTCGCTGTCGTCCACGACATCCTCGTCACGGTCGGCGTCTACTCGATCACCCGGTTCCAGGTGACGCCGGCCACCGTCGTCGCCTTCCTGACCATCCTTGGGTATTCCCTCTACGACACCATCGTCGTGTTCGACAAGGTGGAGGAGAACACCAAGGGGCTGGCCTCCAGCGGGCGGTTCACCTATTCCGACACCGTGAACCTGTCGATGAACCAGGTGCTGATGCGGTCGCTCAACACCTCGATCGTGGCCATCATGCCGATCGTGTCGATCCTGGTGATCGGCGCCGGCGTCCTGGGCGCCACGACCCTCAACGACTTCGGCGTGGCCCTGCTTGTCGGCCTCCTCACCGGTGCCTACTCCTCGATCTTCGTGGCGTCGCCGATCCTGGCCATCCTCAAGGAGCGTGAGCCCCGCTACGCCGGCATCCGCCAGCGGTTGACGGCCAAGGGTGGCGCCGGCCTTCTGACGCCGGCTGACGCCGCCGCCCTCGCCGGCGGCGGGGCTGGGGCTGCGGCCCTGGCCCGGCCCCGAGCCGCCGCCAAGACCCCCGTGCGGCCCCGCCAAGCGGTGCGGGACGAGGCCGACGAGGCCGACGCGGCCGACCTGCTCGTCCCGGCCCGCCCCGGGCCGTCAGGGCAGGCGCAGCAGCCCCGGCCCAAGGCCGTCCCCCGGCCCGGCGCCCCCCGCGGCCGCAAGAAGGGCAAGAAGCGCTAGAGCGGCCGGCGTCGCACGCTTGGTGGGTGTCGCCAACAGGTAGGCTGGCATATGGCTGATGCGGACTGGCTCAGGGGGCGCATCCGCGATGTCGCCGACTTCCCTGGCGCCGGCATCGTCTTCCGCGATATCACCCCCCTCCTGGGCGACGCCGAGGCCTTCCGGTTCAGCGTCGATGCCATTGCCGACGCCTTCGCCGGCCGCCGGGTCGACAAGGTCGTCGGCATCGAGGCCCGGGGCTTCATCGTGGCCGCGCCGGTCGCCTACCGCCTCGGCGCCGGCTTTGTGCCGGTCCGCAAGCCGGGCAAGCTGCCCTGGCGATCGGAGTCAGAGGAATACGCCCTGGAGTACGGCGTCGACCGGTTGGAGCTCCACGTCGACGGCGTCGCTGCCGGCGAGCAGGTCCTGATCGTCGACGACGTGATCGCCACGGGCGGCACCGCACGGGCGACGGCGACGCTGGTGGAACGGCTGGGGGCCACCGTCGTTGGCTTCGGGTTCCTCGTCGAACTGACGTTTCTCGCCGGACGCGAGAAACTGGATGGGTACGAGGTCACATCGCTCGTGGCCTACCCGTAGGGAAGGAGGGACGTGCCGACCGCCGATCGTGTTTTGCCGTGGCGGCGCTCGTCCCAAGCCGTGCCGAAGGACCTGCGCGAGCTCGTCGACATCTACAAGGCCAAGCACCCGAAGGCCGACACGACCCTGCTGACCAGGGCGTACGCCGCGGCGGCCGAGGCCCATGAAGGCCAGGTCCGCCGCTCGGGTGACCCCTACATCGTCCATCCGGTGGCGGTGGCCACCATCCTGGCCGAGCTCGGTCTCGACGAGATCACCCTGGCCGCCGCCCTCCTCCACGATGCGGTGGAGGACACCGGGCTCTCCCTCGACGATGTCGCCCGTGACTTCGGGCCCCAGGTGGCGGCCATGGTCGACGGGGTGACCAAGCTCGATCGCGTCCGGTTCGACTCGCGGGAGGCCCAGCAGGCCGCCACCATGCGCAAGATGCTGGTGGCGATGGCCAAGGACATCCGGGTCCTGCTCATCAAGCTGGCCGACCGGCTCCACAACATGCGCACCATCGCCGCCCTGCCCAGGGAGAAGCAGGAGCGCATCGCCCAGGAGACCATTGATGTCTATGCCCCGCTGGCCCACCGCCTCTGCATCGGGGGCATCAAGTGGCAGCTCGAGGATCTGGCCTTCGCCACCCTCCACCCGAAGCGCTACGCCGAGATCGAGCAGATGGTTTCGAGCCGGGCGCCCGAACGCGACATCTACTTGGCCCAGGTGGTCGACATGGTGCGCATGCGCCTGGCCGAGGTCAAGGTTGACGGCGAGGTGTTCGGCCGGCCGAAGCACTACTGGAGCATCTACGAGAAGATGGTGGTGAAGCGGCGGGAGTTCGACGAGATCTACGACCTCGTCGGCCTGCGGGTCCTGGTCGGCAGCGTGAAGGACTGCTACGCGGCGCTGGGCACCATCCACTCCACGTGGAAGCCGGTGCAGGGCCGGTTCAAGGATTACATCGCCATGCCCAAGTTCAACCTCTACCAGTCGCTGCACACGACGGTGGTCGGTCCGCAGGGCAAGCCGATCGAGGTTCAGATCCGCACCGTGGAGATGCACCAGCGGGCGGAGTTCGGTATCGCCGCCCACTGGAACTACAAGGAGGCGGGTCCGGTCGCCGACGTTGGCTGGCTGCACCGCATCGTCGACTGGCAGTCCGAGACCGAAGACCCCGCCGAGTTCATGGAGTCGTTGAAGCTCGACCTCGACCAGGACGAGGTCTTCGTCTTCACCCCCAAGGGCGACGTGATCACCATGGCGCTGGGCGCCACGCCCATCGACTTCGCCTACGCCATCCACACCGATGTCGGCCACCGCTGCATCGGTGCCCGGGTCAACGGCCGGCTGGTGCCACTCGACTCGGAGCTGAAGTCCGGCGACCGCGTTGAGATCTTCACGTCCAAGGTCGAGGGGGCGGGGCCGTCGCGGGACTGGCTGCAGGTGGCGGTCACGCCTCGGGCCAAGAACAAGATCCGCCACTGGTTCAGCAAGAGCCGGCGGGAAGAAGCGGTCGAGACCGGGCGCGAAGAGCTGGTCAAGTTCATGCGGCGGGAAGGCCTGCCGGTCCAGAAGCTGGCCAACTCCGAGGTGCTGGTCAAGGTGGCCGTCGACCTGCACTACGCCGACGTGGAGGCGCTGCATCAGGCCATCGGCGAGAACCATGTTTCGGCGCAGTCCGTGGCCCATCGTCTGACCCGGGAGCTGGGGGGAGGCGACAGCGAAGAACAGCTGCCGACCACCGTGCGCCGGCCCCGCACCCGGGTGCAGGGCTCGGGCGGCGTCCACGTCGAGGGCCTCGACGATGTCATGGTCCGCCTCGCCCTGTGCTGCACGCCGGTGCCCGGCGACGACATCGTCGGCTTCGTCACCACCGGCCGGGGCGTATCGGTGCATCGCTCCGACTGCGCCAACGCGGTGACGCTGACCACGAGCATGGGCGAGCGCCAGATCGAGGTGGAGTGGGACGGGGCGAGGGCCGGCGTGTTCGTGGCCTCCATCGAGGTCCAGGCCCTCGACCGGGCCCGCCTGCTGGGCGATGTCTCCACCGCCCTGGCCGACCACCACGTCAACATCGTGGCGTCGTCGACCCACACCGGCACCGACCGGGTGGCCCGGCTCCGCTTCGACTTCGAGCTGGCCGACCCGTCGCACCTCGACGCCCTGCTGCGCTCGGTCAAGCGGGTCGACGCGGTGTTCGACGCCTACCGGGTGTTGCCCGGCGTCCGGCGGTAATTGAGCGAGTCACGACGGACCTGCACCGGGTGATCGTGGTGAGTCCGGGTGACGCCACGTCCTACCTGGAGTCGATCTTCGACTTCATGGGACTTGCGGTGCCGGGTGCCCTCGACGAGTGGGAGGACAACGTCGATCGATGGTGCGAGGAGTACCGACTGGCGTTCGATGCTGCCGAACTGGTTGAGGTCAACCTCAAGTCAGCGATTTACGTGTTCGACCGCACGCATGAGCGGGTCGTCGTGGCGTACGGGATTGGGTCGACCCCGCCGAACGATCGGGACCACAACCGGATGCGTCGATTCCCGGACCCCAATGTCGGCGTTGCGGTCCACCTGGGTGATGGCGCCTTCGCCGCCGATCGCGGACATTTTCTCAGCCACGGTTCGGGCGGTGAACTGGATATCAACCTGTTCCCGCATCGGAGGGAGCTGAACAGGGGTTGGTCGGCCGAAGGCAAGACGTTCCGGGTGATGGAGGGGTACGTGGCCAAGCGCCCTGGCACGTTCCACGCCCATCGTGCGATCTACGACGACGAAACGTGGATCCCGGCGATCCTCGAATACGGCGTCCTGGTGGACGACGCGACCTGGTGGGTGGAGACCTTCGCGAACAAGTGAGTCATCGGGTCCGTCGCGGTCTCGTCCCCGGCATGCTTCTTGGTATGCTCAGCGGTATGCAGACACAGCAGCTCGCAGTCCGGCTCCCGCTGGAACTGCTGGCGACGGTTGACCGGCTGGTGGCCGCCGGCGTGTACCCGAGTCGGGCCGCGGCGGTGCGGGCCGGCCTGGAGACAATCGCGGATACCGAGCGCCGGCGCTCCATCGACGACGCCGTCATCGATGGCTACACCCGCGTTCCGCCCACGCCACCCGAGGACGCGGCGGCGATGGCATCGTTGCGTGACGCCATCGCCGAGGAACCCTGGTGAACCGGGGTGAGGTGTGGTGGGGCGAGGTGCCCGAGGCCGGCCGCCGGCCGTTCCTTGTCATGACGCGAAGCCGGGCTATCCCTGTCTTGAACTCGGTGCTCGCGGCACCGGTGACCCGCAGTGTCCGGGGCATCCCGACCGAGCTTCCGCTCGGTCCCGATGACGGCATGTCGGTCGATTGCGCGGTGACCTTCGACAACCTGCGGGTCGTTCCCAAGGCAAACCTCACCCAAAGGATCTGCTCGTTGGGGGCGGTGCGGCTGACCGAAGCGTGCGCGGCCCTGCGGAACGCAGTCGACTGCTGACTCGGGCCGGCGCCGACCTCGTTCCTGGGACATTTCACGGCGTCCTGACCCTTTCGAATGTCCCAGGCTCCGAGGATCGACGTAGACGGCCTCTGACGAGGATCCGCACAGGATCCTGAACGCTCGTGGTGGGGCGGCCATGCGTAGCGGTTCTAGGCTGTCGTCACACGGAGGTCGGGGCAACCGATCAATGGCGGCGGCGGATCACAGCCAAGGCCACCGAGTAGGACGCTGCCGCAACCGCGAGGATCAGCGACCACGGGCTCCCTGTCCCGCCACGGGCCATGTCGACCATCAGCCCGCCCCAGCAGAAGACCAGCACGGTTCCGGCGGCCCACTCCGTGGCCCGCAGGTCGATCACCTTCTGGCGTTCGTCGCCCTGGACTCGGGACATCCCCACCGCGCTCCCGCCCGGCGCCGGCGGCATGCCGGTCGACTGTGCAACCAGCTTCGCCAATCCCCGGGTCGTTCCCCAAGCGCCACCTCCCCAACGGATCTGCTCGCTGGCACCGGCACGGCTGACCGAGGCGAACGTGGTCGTGAGAAACGCAGTGGACTGCTGCCGAGCGCGGCCGCTCTACCCGACGGCGGCTGGAAGGGGAACTGCGCGCACGTCGAGCGCAGCGATACCTCGGAAGTCGTCGGGGTTGCAGGTGAAGAGCGGGAGATCGTTGGCAACGGCGGTGGCGGCGATCATGGCGTCGAACGTCCGTGCTTGGGTCTTGCGTCCCGCTCGACGGAGCGACGCCGCCACCTGCCCGAAGGCGCGGGCTGCGTCGGCATCGAAGGGAAGGGGATCGAAGTCGGCCTCGGCTTGCTGGAGCTGCGCCTGGCGCGCCGCGCGCGCCTCATCGCTCGTGGCGACCAGGGGACCCACCGAAAGCTCGGCGAGCGTGACTGTGGTGATGAGCGGCTCGACTGGCAGCATCGCCGGGTCGGCGATCTGGCCGAGTGCGATCACGACGCTTGTGTCGAGCACGCCCCTCGGTGGCCGTTGGGGCATGTTCACAGGGTGCTGTCGAGCACCGAGTCGATGTCGGCGCGCAGTGCTATCGGATCGACAACGGGGAGCATTGCCCATCGCTTGATCAGAACCTCGGCCGGTGTCGCAGGCCGGAGCGGTCGAAGCTCGGCCACTGCCTTCCCCGACCGGGTGATGATGATGCGCTCTCCCGCCGCAGCCCGGTCGACTACATCGCCACCGTGGTTGCGGAGATCACGTATCGAGACGTTGCTCATCTCCAAACTGTATCACGTGTGATACCTACGGGAACTCCGGTTGGAGGTCCAGGCGCAGCCGGTAGCGTGCTTGGGTGACCGAGTTCCGTGCCCCGGTGGGCACCCGTGACGTGTTGCCGCCCGAGTCGGCGCGCTGGGAG
>JANMRJ010000157.1:0-4857 GCA_031370985.1 Acidimicrobiales bacterium | reverse complement strand
CGGCCCGAACGCCCGGGCGTTCGGCCAGTACCTGCACTATGTGTTGGGCCTGTCCTTCGCCAAGTCGGCGAGCCTGCTGGGCCGCCTCGGGGTGCCGGTCACCGCTGGGGCGTTGGCGTCGGGATCGGGGACCACCGCCACCGCGCTGGTCCCCACGACGAACGCGATCGAAAAGGTAGGCTCGGAAGCGCCGCCGCAGCCCGAAACGCCGAGTGGAGGTACTCCCAGTCGGAGTTGTGGGGTGCTCGACAAAGTAGCGCTGCTGGGCGGCCCGGGCCGCGTCACCCCGGTCGCCGGGGCCGGCGATGGTGGCCTCGTCGATGAGGTGGTTGTCCTCGCAGAAGCGTACGAACACGCACGCCAGCAGCCAAGCCACCGCCTGGGTGAGGCGATCCTCCAACCAGTCCTCGAAGCTGCGCCCAGTGCGGTGGGCGTCGAACGCGGTCCGCCACTCCCGGTCGAGGCGGGCCCGCACGTCCTCGTCGTCCTTCACCTTGGCGCCGAGCTCGGAGACGAACGGACCGAGGTCGCCCTGGAGGTCGCGCAACAGACGGGGGGCATCGATCATGCGGCGGTGCCTCGGGTGACGGAGCCATCGGTGAGCCAGAGCACGCGGTGCCAGCGCGGCAACTTCGCATCCACCGGCTACGTCCCTCCATCAGTGTCCGACTCAACAGCCCCGCCAATGCTAGCGAGGGGCGTGGTGTCGGCCCGCTGGCGGCGCAGGTCCGTGGCATGGACCCGTTTCGACCGTGAGCCGTCCGGCGCTCTTGCTCGACGCCGGTTCGCAAGAGATGATCCACCCCGAGACGTGACATGAGCGACGCCCTGTTCGACGCACCGACCCAGCCGACGCCGTTCACTTGCCGAGACCTGGTGCCCAAAGCACCGGGCACCTGTCCGGCCTGTGGAGCGGACCTGCACACCGGGTCGAGCGTCCAGCCGACTTTGTTCATCCACGGTGGCTACGGCGAGGTCCGGCGCCACATCGAGCGGTCATGCTCTTGCGGCTGGGCCGGTGTCGGCGCCGCGGACTTCGTGAGCGAAAACCCCCGGCGTCTTGGGGCCTGACTCACCGGTTGACCTCAGGAGTCCACGCCTTCCTGTTTGCCGGTTCGATCGCCACGCGTGGCCGCCCCCGTCGGAAGACACACCCGAACCGTTTCGTGCGGGTCCGGACGTGGCCGGGGGCGCGCCTCTCGATGTCTCCACCCCGCCGGGCGGAGCGCTTCCACGGCCGACGGTCCGGGTGCGAATCGGACCCGCCCGTTCACTCGGCCTCAACCAGCGCGTTGGTTGAAGGACACGGCCTCGGGGTCGAGGCGCTCACCGGTGGGGTGCGACCATGTTCCAGGCGCGATGCCGAGGCTCCGCGCCGCGGCCTCGACCGGCTGGCGTGGCGGGACCGGGCGACCACTGCTCTCCAGCTTCCAGCCCCGATGGTCGGTGAAGACGACGCCGTCGGGGTCATCGGCGTTCCCGGATATGCCCAAATGGCCGAGGTGGTGCAATCGATGGTGCCGTCTGCAAAGCGCGAGGAGATTCGGTGTATCGGACGGTCCCCCGTCCTCCCAGTGCTCGATATGGTGCACATGAAGCCACCGGTCACGGTCACACCCCGGCGCCCGGCAACCTCGGTCGCGCTCTTCGACCACCATGCGGGTCCGGTCGGGCACGGTGCGGAAGGCCCGGCCCACGCTCACAGGCTTCCCGCCCGACTCGATGACCGGGCGGAGCCGGGCGTCGCAGCTCACGAAGCGGCGCAGACCGTCGGACAGCGCCGGACCCAGGTGCAGGTGGCCACCGGTGCGCCCGTCGCCCTCGGTACCGACGTGCAGCAGCACCAAGTGGCGCTCGTGGTGGGGCCGGAGCGTGGCGCCGGCGCCCAGGGAGCGCTCGGCCATGGCCACGAAGGCATCAGCCCAGCTCACGTCATTGGCGCTCGGCGCCCGGCCCGGCGTGGTGGTCGGGACAGGATCGCCCTCGCCGGCGTGGAACAGCTCGTCGCGTGCCGCCACCAGGGCCCGCTCCACCAGGGCTCCCTCATCGGCGGGTAGCTCGGCTGACAGGCGCCAGGAACCTGATTCGGTGTGGCCAAAGCTGACGCTGCGGGGCTCGTCGGGCGGCCTGCGCTGGGCCGGCTCGGGCTCGTTCTCCTTCGCCTCGGCGACGAAGGGGTAGCTCCCCAGTACTCGACGGAGCTGGCTCACCGTGGCCGAGCGGGCCAGGTCAGCCACCTCGGCATCGACGCCAGCGGGGGCGTGGCGACAGATCACCGCCACCTGGTCTTCGCACAGCTCGCCGGCATCGAAGGCGGCGCTGGTGACGGGCAGCTCGGACCGCCGGCGGGCCATGGACACCAACGACCGAGCCCGGGCCGGTGACACGCCGCACTGCCACGCCACCCACTGGGTCGCCGAGTGGATGCCGGCGACCTGCCAGGTGCCACGGTCCAGCACCTGGGCCAGGAGGCTCACGAGGTGCGCGGTGGTGGCGTTCATGACCCCGCAGGTGCGGGCGATCTCCACCTCCAGGTCGCCGGCGAGCGGCTCCCGAACACGCTCCTCCACGACCACCATTGTACCAAACACACGTTCGATGACGCTACCCTATTTGCCATATTTCTCGGCGATGTCGGCACCAGTCGGGGCGTGGTGACGGTGAGTTTGGTGAGCCAGGCGTCGGTGAGGTCGAGCCACTCGCTGGCGCCCAGCACGGGCACGGGCTGACCGTCGACGAGGGATCCACGGGTACACTGGAGGTATGGCAGACGCAGTCGTCACCGACCGCAGGCGGCCGAGGCCGAGGTTCGTGACCACGCTGTCGAGCTGCGCCGACTAGCGGTCGATCTCGGTCTCATTCGCCTGCAGTTGCGTGATGACGGCACGCTGATCGTCCGCGTCAGCGATGCCGGCTACCGGACAGCGAATCGCTTCTCATCCGCAGCGAGCAGCGTGGTCGGTGCCTATGTGCACGTCATTACCGATGACGTGCCCGGTGCTGCTTCTGCCCACGATCTGTGACGCCCGACGAGGCCCGCAACGCCCTCGTCAAGACACTTGAGCAGCTTCGCACCATCCTTCCTGCCGACAAGGGGAACTGGCTGCCTACCGCAACCGTCTCGCGCACCGCTCGCGCACGCCCTGCCCGGCGACTTGTCCACCGACCGAATCTGGGCTGATACGACTGCCGACATCGAGCGAATCATCGCCGACGTTCGATGCCACCGCCGATCGCTCTAAGTGGCATCGGTGCCGGTAGGGGCGTGGTGACGGTGGCGGTTGGGTGAGCCAGATGTCGGTGATGTCGAGCCACTCGCTGGCGCCTAGGACGGGCACGGGCTGGCCGTCGACCAGGGGCTTGGCGTCGACCGTGGAGCCGAACACCACCAGCCAGAGCGTCTGTAGGTCGGAGTCGGCCAAGCCGGCACGGGCGCGGAGGCGGTCGACGACGGCCAGCTCGCCATAACGGACGAGCACGCCCGGGTTCCACGCCAGCACCCGGGCGCCGCCGGCGAGCACGCGTGCCTCAACCCGCTCGACTGCGGCGCGAGTGAGGATGCGCAGGTTGGTGTGGTCGCGGCTGCCGGCATCGGCCGCGTCGGCGGCCACCAGCTTGTCCCAGCTCACCTTGCGCTCGGCCGCGGTGGTCCGCAGCTCGTCGAGGAACCACCGTTTGAGGTCGACCGGCACCACGCCGTACGGCTCGGCCGTGAAACGGGCCAGTTCCCGACGCAGCTCGCGGCCGCGAGAGGTCGGCACCCGCAGGGCGAGGAAACCACCGTGCTCCAGCGACCGCTGCAGCCGGCCCTCCAGGTCGGCGGCGGCCTGCACGTCGGGATCGGCGTCGGTCGCCCCTGGTGACCACTGACTCGTGGCCTTCCGGGTCGGCTGGCGACGCACCACCGACATGACTCCGCTGAGACCCCCCACCCCGGTGTCGTCGCGCACATAGGCCCCGGAGCCGCTCTCGCCGGGTTCGACGTTCCAAACCACCGCCACCTCGGCGTCGGCCAGGGCCTGGTCGAGCGCCGGGCGGCCCGGGAGCGTCACCTCAGGGAAGCGGGCCCGCACGCGGTCGCGCACGTCGTCGATGGTGAGCCGAGTCGCGGAGGCGAGACCCTGACGGGACAGGCGCAGGGCCCGGACCGGGTCGAGACTTCGCGGGTAGAGCTCCAGAGCCGAGCTCACGCCGGCGTGCTGGGAGGCGGCCGCCCCCAGCCGGACGAGCCGGCCGTCGGCCAGGGCCACGCCCTCGGGCGCAGCCACGGATCGCAGCAGAGCGACGGCCCGGTCCTGGGGAACGACATCAGCCTGAGCGGCGACGAGCTCGTCGGCACGGTCGCCCAGGGCCACCGCGTAGGCGGCGAGAGACTGGCCGTCGCGCTCCGCGCTGCCATCGCCGGCCGGGTCCCCATCGACGGCCACCACCACCCGGTCGCCACGCCGGCGCACGACGAAGCGGGGCTCGGCCGGGCCGTCACCGTCGGTCCTCGCCACCAGATCCTCCGACTCCACGGCGGCGCGCACGACGGCCCGGGCGGCACGGGCGGCATCGCCGGCCGGCAGCCCCGAGCTCCGTCTCTCCACGATCAGCGGGTCGATCTCGGCGACGGTCATCACGCCCCCGTTGGCGGCGATCAGCTCGACCAGCTCCGCCCGCAGCGAGCCCAGTGCTTGGAGCCCGGCCCAGTGCTGGCGGGCGGCGGGGCCGATCTGGCCCAGGCGGCCCCGGGTGACGCCGAGCGCGTCGGCCACCGCGGACTGCGACGGCCAGTCGGGTTTCGCCGCCGCGGCAGCGCCGACAGGCTCGATGCCGAGCAGCATCCGCACCGCGGTCTGGGTGGAGCCCTTGGCA
>JANMRJ010000128.1:0-5344 GCA_031370985.1 Acidimicrobiales bacterium | reverse complement strand
GGCCAGGCCAAGCCGAAGGCGAACAAGGGCAGTCGATGACGAACGACGCGGCGTTCCAGCCCATGGCGATGGACTTCACGGGAGCCGACATCGGCGACGGCCGCCAGCGGGCGCTCGCCCTGCTCCTGCTGTCGATGGCCGACGACGAGTTCGTCATCGGCTTCTCCGACTCCGAGTGGACGGGGATCGGGCCGATCCTCGAGGAGGACGTCGCGATCAGCTCGCTCGCCCAGGACGAGCTCGGGCACGCCCAGGCGCTGTACGGCCTCCTCGCCGACACCGTCGCCGACGGGCGTGACGCCGACGGCTGGGCCTACGATCGCCCGCCCGATGGCTATTTCCACGCCCGGCTGCTCGACCATCCGCGCGGCGACTGGGCGGCGACGATCGTCCGGCGCTACCTGTATGACACCGCGGACGACGCGCGGCTGGCGGCACTGGTGGAGTCGTCGCACCGGCCGCTCGCCGAGCTCGTCGCCAAGATCCGGCGCGAGGAGCGCTATCACCTGATGCATGTCCAGACCTGGATCGAGCGCCTCGCCGACGCCGGCGGCGAGCCCCGAAGCCGGCTGATCGCGGCGCTCGCGGCGATGGGCCCCGACGCGGGAAGTGTCCTGGCGCGACTCCCCGGCGAGACTGCCCTGGTCCGCCATGGGATCGTCGCCGAGCCGTTCGCCGCGATGGAGGCACGCTGGCGGGATGGCGTTGGCTCGACCTTCCATCGGCTCGGGCTGCCGAACCTGCCGCCGACCGCGGACCCGGACCGCGCGCGGTCGGGTCACTCGGACGCGTTCCGAACGCTCCATGCCGAGTTCACGATAGTCCGCCGCTCCGATGTTGGCGCGACATGGTGATGACCGCGCCCGCGCCAATCGACATCGACGTCGTTCGAGCCCGGCTTGCCACCGTCCGCGACCCGGAGATCCCGACGGTGTCGATCGTCGACCTCGGGCTCGTCCACGACATTCGCGTCCTCGACGGCGAAATCGCCGTCGAGCTCCTGCCGACATTCGTTGCCTGCCCGGCGCTCGAGCTGATCCGGGCGGACGTCGTGGCCGCCCTCGTCGGCCTCGGCCGGTCCGTCGACGTCTCGTTCACGTTCGCGATCCCGTGGACGACGGAGCGGCTCACGGAAGCCGGCCGGTCCGGCCTGCGTCGGGCCGGGATTGCCCCACCCGCCGCGCCCGCCGACGTGCGCTGCCCGTTCTGCCAATCTGGTCAGGTCGCGATCGACAGCCTGTTCGGGCCGGCCCTCTGCCGATCGCTCTACTACTGCCGCGACTGCCGCCAGCCGTTCGAGGCATTCAAGCCGATCTGACACGGGTGTCCGCTCCGCTCGCCCGACTGGCAGCGCTCAGAACGGATTGCCGAGGGCCCCGCTCAGGCTGACCGCCCCGCCGAACCAGACCACGAGGTAGGCCGGTCCCGCGAGCATCAGGGTGGCCAGCCATCCAAGCACTCCCTGAACTCCCACGGATCGCGCGGCGATCACGATCCCGAGCGGCCCGAGGACGGCCAGCGATGCCCAGGTGAGGAACCCGAACGCGTCGAGCATGGATCGCGCGGCATCGTAGGGGGCGATCCCGTTCTGGATGAGAAGAGGAAGCAGGAACGACGCGACCGGCACGACGAAGGCGATCGTGAGGCCGACGACCAACCCTCGTCGCGATTGAATGGACACCCCAACTCACCCCTTGATCCTGCGTCGCCGTCGACATCCCCCGTCGCGCTTCCCGCCGATCATGAGCGCGACCTCAGCCAGACCGCGCCCGGAGGGCCGGTGTCCGGTGGGCTGTCGACGATGCTCAGGCCAACGATGACGTCGATGGACTCCGACGTGGCTGCGGAATACGAGGCCATCGCGGCCAGGTGCACATCGGCGGTGCTGCATCGCCACGAGCTGCCATCGACGGAGGTCCAGACCTGGATTCCGCAGGCGCCGTTGGCCTGGGCGATCGCCAGGAAGCCTTCGGGCGTCGCGATCACGTCCACGGGGTAGACGGACGTCCCGCCGGCCGCCGCGAAGTCCTCCGTCCGGGCGGCCGTCCAGGTCAGCCCATCGACGCTCCGCCAGGCTCGGCCGGAAGGGCCGTGCGCTCCGCCGGGCCCTTCGAGACCGATTGCGGCCACGATCCCGTCGCCGGCGGCGACACCGGTCATCTGGGCATACGCCGAGGGATCCTGGCTCGGCAGGCGGTGGAACAGCGGCGAATCGTGGACGCGCGTCCAGACCACGCCGTCCGCTGATGTCCAGATGGCCGCGTGATCGCCGGCAAGGCCGACGGCGACGAAGCCGGGACCGCCCCGCGTCACGTCGATCATTCCCGACGTCGCGAAGGAAGCCTGGTCGGCCACCCGCGACCAGCGGAGCCCGTCGGTCGAGATCCACACCATCGCCCGAACGGGATCGAGACCGCACGCGTGGTTGCAGAACGGATCGGTCCGTCCGACGGCCAGCCAGCCGCGGTCGGTGGCGACGACCGCGGTCACCGAGACCTCGTTGCCATCGACGGTTGCCGGAAACGCCGATTCGTGGACAGTCCACCGGAGCCCGTCGGGCGAAGACCAGCTCGCGAGCCGAGCACCGACCAGCCCGATCGCGACGACGCCGCGCGGACCGGCGGCCAGCACATCCTGCCGCGCGTCGGTGCCATCGAGCTGCTGCCGATGCCAGACGTCGCCGTCGGTCGAATCGACGATCGCGGCCCCGCCGCCGAGGGCGCTGCCGGTCGCGACGAACCGCTGCCCGGTCCACACGACGTGCAGGAGCTGGACGCCCGCGATCACCGCCGAGTCGGGGGCCGAGCGCCATGGACCCGGTGTGGGTTTCGCCGCCGGTGAGGGCGTTGCGGTCGGGGTTGCGCTCGTCGCCACGGCGCTGGTCGGGGGTGCGCTCGAGGAGGCACCGTCGACCGATGGGCCGGTCGGGCTCACCGGGTTCGGGGGCGGCGCCGCGCACCCGACGACGAAACAGACAGCAACAGCGAGGGCAGACGCGGCGACTCGGGTCATCGGACGGTGAACGTGCCGCTGACCGCGCGGGCTGTGTCCGGCTCGACATCGAGGCGGTACGAGCCGGCGGGCAGGTACCCCGGCGACACATTGCCGTGCACGCACTTCGTGGCGACGTCGAACTTCTCGTGCAGCGGGTATCCCTGGACGAGGACGCCGTCGCGCGCCAGGGAGAACGTCACGGTCGTGCCAGCCTCGAGCGACGGCCACCAGTCCGCCACGACCCGAATGGGATCGTTCGAGTCGAACGTTTCGAGATGCTTCTTGATCGTGCAGTCGTTGTCCGAGCCGCCGATCCCGAAGCCGATCGCCTCGATGTCGTTGTCGTTGCTGCAGGTGAACGCGAACGGGGCAGGTGTCGCCTCCGGCCAGACCAAGGACGAGCCAGGTGTCGGATTGATCAGCTCGATCGTCGACCAGCCGGCGTGCGTGGGCAGTCCCTTGGCATCGACGGTCCAGGTCGCCGACACCGTCATCGTCGGGGCACCGTTGAACGTGACGGACTTCACCGGGGAGACGTCACCGTCACTGCTCCGCCAGCGGTAGGAGACGTCACCAGCGCCGATGGCCTTGATCGTCGCGGTGAAGGTGATCTTCAGCGGACAGGCGCCGCTCGCATCGGCCGGGTCCGCGCTGACGGTGACGCTCGAGATCTCGATGGGCCCGGCCGAAGGCCGGGCGGTCGGGCTCGCACTGACCGGGCTCGGCGATGCGGACGCCTCCGACGATGGAACGGCCGACAGCGCCCGGGACGGCACGACGGCCGCTCCCGAACCGGCCGGCTGGCCCGCGCCGGCTGAAGCGCAGCCCGCGGCGACAACGGAAACGGCTGCGACCACGATGGCGACACGGCGGCTGAGCATGTTCCTCCCCCACAGGCGGCCCGCCGGGTTCGGCGTCGCCCTGTGGACGGCCGGCCCCGCGCGCTGTTACCCGGGTGTCTGCAAACGGACACCCGTTCGTGCGCGCGCGCCCGCTGCCGGGTCTGCGACGGCGCGACCATCCCGTCTGGGATGATGGCCGGCATGAAGCCGACCTCGATCGTCTCGGTCGCCACCGGGCAGGCCGACGCCGCTCTCCGCGACGCTTGGATCGTCGGGATCGTCGGCGCGGGCGTGATGGGCGCGGGGATCGCCCAGGTCGCCCTCGAGGCGGGCCACGAGGTCGTCCTTCACGACGTCGACGGGGTGGCGCTCGCTCGTGGTCGCCACCGGATCACCGACGGGCTCGCTCGCCGGGCGGCACGCCGCCAGCCCGACCCCGCGACGATTCACGACTGGGTCGATGCCCGACTGGCCCGGCTGCGCCAGACCGACGTCCTCGAGCACCTTGGCGACGAGGCCGACATCGTCATCGAGGCCGCTCTCGAGTCGCTCCAGCTGAAAGAGATGATCTTCCGGACCCTTGATTCCGTTGCGCCCGTCGCCACGATCCTCGCGACGAATACGAGCGCCCTTTCGATCGCCGAGATCGCCGCGGCGACCGGGTCGCCGGATCGCATCGTTGGCCTCCACTTCTTCAACCCGGCGCCGCTCATGGCCCTCGTCGAGGTCGTCGCCGGCCCGGCCACCGATCCGGCTGTTGCCGCGGCAGCCGGGTCGCTCGTCACGGGCTGGGGCAAGACCGCGGTCCGCTCGGCCGACTCACCGGGCTTCATCGTCAACCGGATCAACCGGCCGTTCACCCTCGGCGCGCTGCGTCTGCTCGAGGCGGGGTCGGCCACGATCGATGCGGTCGACGAGGCGCTCCGCGACGCCGGCTTTCCGCTCGGACCGTTCGAGCTGATGGACCTGACCGGGATCGACGTGACACTCGCGGCGTCGACCGCGATCTGGGAGCGGCTGGGCCGGCCCGACCGGTTGCGGCCGTCGCCGATCCAGGCTGAGCTGGTCGCGGCCGGCCGGCTCGGTCGCAAGACCGGCGAGGGTTTCTACCGCTACGTGGATGGTCGCCGGGTGGCTACCGCAGTCGCACCGGTCGGCGCGCGGGCCACGACGGACGACGTCGCTCCGGCGCCGTCGATCCGCGACGAGATCCTCGACGCGATCGATGCGGAGGCCCGGTTCGCCGCGGCCGAAGGCGTCGCGACCGAGGCGGACATCGATCTTGCCATGCGCCTCGGGGCGAACCATCCAATCGGCCCGTTCGAGCGGATGCGCACGGGCGGCCGGACCTCCTAGGTTCGGAGCCGGCCCATACAATCGGTCCATGACCCGTGATCTCCACCGACCGCTCCGCGACGCCTGGGTCGTGGAGGCGGTCCGCACCCCGATCGGTCGATATGGCGGTGCCCTCGCCACGGTTCGCCCGGACGACCTTGCGGCCGCGGCGA
>JANMRJ010000100.1:0-5330 GCA_031370985.1 Acidimicrobiales bacterium | reverse complement strand
CGAGCCAGGGTGGTCCGGAACTCATCGTGCATCAGCTCGACCTCCTGGTCGACGAGCACGGTCGGCAGCTCGACGGTGGCGTTGGCCACCGCGAACTCGATGATCCGATCGGCAAAGGCGTGGCGGGCCTTGTCGAGGGCGTTGCGCCCGAGCCGCTGGCGGACCTCCACCCGCAGCGCGGCCAGATCGACGAAGTCACCCATCGATCGGGCGAAGTCATCGTCCTCCGGCGGCTGGACCTTCTCGCGCAGCTCCTTGAGCTCCACCACGAAGTGGGCGGTCTGGCCGGCCAGGGTCGGCTCGCCGTAGTCGGCCGGAAACGCGATCTCGAAGTCAGTCGACTCCCCGAGCGAGAGACCGATGACGTGCTCCTCGAACCCCGGGATGAAGCGCTCCTGACCCAAGATGAGCGGGGTCCGCTCCGACGAACCACCCTCGAACGAGAGGCCGTCGCGCGTCCCGACAAAGCCGATGACCGCGTAGTCACCCTTGGCCGCGGGGCGCTCCTCGACGGGCCGCAGCGCCGCGTTCTGATCGCGCAGCTCGTCGATGACCGACTGCACCTTGGCGTCGTCGGTCGACTCGATCTCCGGCGCGAACGGGACGGTCCGATACTCGCCGAGGGTCACCTCGGGCGGGATCTGGACGGTCGCCGTGAACTTGAACGGTTGACCCTCCGCCGCTTGCACGACATCCACGGCCGCCTGCGCGAGCGGGACGATCCCCTGCTCGCGGATCGCTTCGCGGTAGGCCTCCTGGATGAGCAGCTCGACGGCTTCATCGAGGACGGCGCCGGGCCCGAGCGTGCGCTCGAGCATGAGCCTCGGCGCCTTGCCCGGTCGAAAGCCGGCCACCCGGGTGCGACGAGCGAGCCGACGGACCGCGTCGGCGATCGACCGATCGAGCCGCTCGGGCGGGAGCTCGAAGTCGAGCAGCAGGGAGGAGTTCGGGGCGGGGGTCGTGGTGACGTTCATCGTCCCGGGATTATAGGGGGCCGCCCGGCCCGGGGCAGGCAGGGCGACAACAGTCGGACGTTGCGGGCGCTCGACCTCAGATCACTCGGCCAAAATCACCTATCCCCGAAGTCTGTTTGAAACCAAGAGCGGTTCATGCAGACTGGCGGTCCGAACCGACGGACGCGCCTACCAGGTGAGGAAGTTCGGCCGCCCGTCAGTCAGTTGCTGGCAGCGCAACATATCGGCCTCGCTCGGCATCGTTCCCGCCTGTATCAGCGCTTCAAATGGGTCCCACTTCCCGGCGGTATCCACGAAGACCTGTTCGGGCGGTGCTTCCGGTGGCGGGTACTTAGCATCACGCAGGCATTTGACCTGCAGCAGGCGGTAGGCGTACCAAGCTCGGAGCTGGGCATCGGTCAGCGCCGGAGTTGGTCCCGACCGCGCCGGGTCGACCTCCGCCTCGCACTCAGACAGGGCGACCTTGGCCTGTTTGGCTCGTTCGTCGCTGCCGAGCGAGAAGCTGAACCTCCCGTCCGCCACGTCGAGCGTGACCGGAAAGCCCTTCGCCTCGACGCACGCTTTGGTCGCCAAGAGGTATTCCTCGCGGGTCGTTCCATACGGACTCGTCGGATCCCGTGTCACCGAGGGAGACGCAGCAAGCTGCGACGGGGGCGGCTCCAAGCTGGGTGATGGACCAGCGCAGCCCACCACCCAGATGGCGATCAAGAGAAGCGCCGTGGTGCGAGCTACTGGACGCAATACAGAGCGAAGCTCGTCCATGTCGAGGAGTAGTCGAGGACCGCCCATGTGGAGGCGTAGTTCGTCCACGAGATCTTCAGGTCGGAGGCCAGATTGTACCAGGCAACAAAGTTTCCGCCCGACCAACTGTGCGAGATATTCGTGCTGGCCCGACTCGAGATGTTGACGGTCTTGCCACCGGAGCACGATATCGTCCGATACTCCGACCCGGATGCCAGTGCCGGCGTCAACGTCGTCAGCAAGAGGAGCGTTGCGCTGCCGAAGACTGCCGCCAACCGCGCACGTCGACGCGATCTAACCACGATAGTCACCTCCCTACGGTTTTGCGCCGCGAGTCGCGGCACCCGCGTTGCACTATACGCCTCCAGGCACGGCCATTGGGGAGACTTTCGTCCTGTGCGTGAGGAGTACTTCTGATTCGCGCGTTCGCGTGCACCAGTCAGCCGGATCGCAGGACATATAGGGGCTCACCCAGGGCGGCGGACAGGGCTGCCGGGAGCGACCCTGCAAGCGCGGCCAACGTCACCAGGATCACGATCGCCCCGCCCAATATCGGATCAGGAAGCGTTCCCGTTTGGGTGAGTACCGTCAGTTCGCCGAGAATTGCGCCACCGACCGCGCCGCTCGTCGCCAGCAACGCCGTCTCAACCATGACCAACGCGCCGATGTCCGATCGTGTCGCACCTTGGGAGCGGCGCAGTCCGAACTCCCGTCGGCGCTCACTGATTGCGCCAAAGAGGATGGATGCGATCAGCAATGCGCTCGCCGTGAGCGATCCGATCAAGACGGCGGCGTTCAGCTGGCCGACCTCGCGCGCCAAGGCATTCCGGAGGCTCAGGAGCTCTTCTGCCCGCTCGATCCCGATCGCCCGCCCGTCCGTCGCGGCCAGCACGCCCGGCAACTGAGCGACCAGCGGCTCGACGTCGTCGCCCGTTCTGGCCAGCACGATGATCTCGCCGACCGGTCCTTCCTCGGGCGCACCACGGATCAGGACGTAGTGCCCGAGACTCTTCACCGCCGGTTCGAAGGCGACGGTCTCGACGATCGCCACGGGTCCTCGGCGCTCGTCCACTATTGGGCCCATCCGGGCCGCCAGCCCGAGAGTGCTCGCCGCCTCGAGTCCGGCGGCCGCCTCGCCGATGCGCGGCGGCCGGCCGGCAACCAAGCGAACCAGCGGGCTGTCTTCGAGCTGGCCCCAGTACAGGCGGGTGCCGACGGCTTCCCGGCCGAAGCCCTCGACCGCCCCTCCGATCGCTGGGTTTCTACCCAGGGGACCCGCGGGGCTCAGACCGATGACCCACGCAACGGAGCGTAGACCGGCAATTCGGGTCGCGACATCGGACGTGAGACCGGCCTGTCCGGTCCGGTCGACAACCCGAATGAGGCGGGCAGTGGGGTCCTCCAACCGAGCCAGCACATTCATGCGGGCCGCAACGGTCCGGCCTGTGGTGCCGACAACTGCCGCTACGGCGAGCCCGACGACCAGGGCAGTGACGATTGATCGCGATCGATGTCGAGTAATGCCGTGGAGTGCGAGACGGACCAGGACCGACGGCCTGACGCCAGCCAACCGCGCAATATTGGTCACGCCAGTCGGATGGTTCGGTCACTGGCATCAGCCACGCTTGCGGCGTGGGTCACGACGAGGACCGCAGCACCGGCAGCCGCGGCCGCCCGGAGACCGGCGATGACATGGCCCGCGTTCTCGGGGTCGAGGTTGCCAGTTGGCTCGTCGGCCAGGATGAGTGAGGGTTGGCGGATGAGCGCCCGACACAGCGCGGCGCGCTGCGCCTCTCCGCCTGAGATCTCAGCCGGCCGATGACCGGCGATATGAGATAGCCCATACATGTCGAGGAGTCCCTGCGCCCTGCGCACGGCGCTCGCAAATGTCGCACCGGCGTAGATCGCACCCTCCGCCACGTTCTCCTCGACGGTCCAGCCTGGATGCAGGGTCGGCTCCTGGAACACGAAGCCGATGTAGTGCGCTCGCAGTCGACTTCGGTCGCGGTCGCCGAGCCGAGCGACGTCGAGATCGTGAAGGATGACCCGACCGGAGGTAGGCCGGAGAAAGACACCAAGGAGGTATAGGAGGGTCGACTTGCCGCGTCCGGAGGGCCCCAGAACCGCGACGGTCTCGCCGCGGGCGACGGCCAGGTCGATACCGTCGAGTACGGACTGCGCCGCCCCTGGGTATCGGAAGGTCAACCCGCAGGCATCGACGACCCAGGCGCTCATGGAAGCACGACCTGCTGGCCCGACTCGATGCCCTGAACGATCACCAGGCCGCCCGAGGCAACGACGACCTTGACGGGCTGCCGGCGTCCGTCCGGGAGCTCGACGAAGGCCTGGCCCGCGGCATCACTCTGCACCGCCGCGGCCGGGAGCAACGGACCGGTCGTGCTGGGCACGAGCGTGAACTCGACGCTCACCTGCGTTGTTCCGTCAACTGGAGCGAGGGCGAGGCACTCGGCGCCTGAGCACAACGGTCCGTTCGGTGCCGAGAGCACTCCCCGCTGCTGGCCTTCGGCCGTCCGAAACCCGGACAGGACGACCTCGACACTCCGGCCGCTAGGGAACGTGGCGCGACCGTGGATACCCACGGCGATCTGGTCCGGCAGCGACGCGCCGAACTCGATCTCCAGCGTCGGCGCGGGTGCCAGCCGTTCCAGGATTGGGATGCCGGCGGAGATCTGGGCACCGATCGCCACCGGAGCCGTCCAGCGCATCGGCGAACCATTGGTGCCGAGTTGGTCGACGAACAACACGTCGCCGAGTGCGACGTTCCCCGTCTCCGGCATGCCAAGGGACCGTTGCCATGCCATCACGGCCGATCGGGTCCTACTCGTGAAGGTCGAAGATCCGGAATTGACCGGGTAGCCGAGGCCGGCGAGGAAGGCGTGCAGGGCTGCGACGTCCCGGCCCCGTACTCCCAGCGCAAGGCTACGGAACGATGGAACGGTCCCCGCGATGAGGACGACCGGCCGTTCATTGAGTCGAAGGACCACCTCGCCAGCGTGAAATAGCCCGGAGCCAATGCCGATCTCCGTCACGACCCCGCCGGTCGGCGCGTACACGGCACTCGTTGGTCGCCATTCCGCCACAGCCGGAAACGACAAGTTCCGAGCCAGGGTTCCTTCTCGAACGAGGTAGATTTGCGGCGAGGGGCTGGGATTCACGGATGGCTCGCCGGACCGGACAACCACCGCCTGGCCAGCCACCACGCCGGCTACGACGGCGACGGCGAGAATGCCCGTCCAGCGCAAGAAGCCGACCCATCCGCGGCGTGCTCGCATCGCTCCCATCCCGTGGCGTCCTCCTACGATACGGCCGGACGTTCCGGTGCGACATAGGCTCGTCCCTTTTCGGTTGACGGCGCGACCACTCAAGGCAAAGCCTTCGCCAACTATATCCCCGCGGCGCGCGGTGGGAACGGCGCTCGACGATCAAAGTGCTGGTTTCGCATACCGGAGGAGGTGGTAGGCGAGGTCGGGGTCGAACCGACACGCCGCTTTCGCGGCACCGGCTCCTAAGGCCGGCGCGTCTGCCATTCCGCCACTCGCCCGGCGCAAGGGTACAGGCTGGCTGGCTCGGGCGCGTGCCCGGCAGTGGCTCGGG
>JANMRJ010000096.1:0-1013 GCA_031370985.1 Acidimicrobiales bacterium | reverse complement strand
GCGCCCTACTACAACCGGCCGGACCAGCGCATGCTCGACGCCCACTTCCGGGCGGTCGCGGACGAAGGTGACCTGCCGATCGTCGTCTACAACGTGCCGTCCCGGACGGGTGCCAACGTGGAGGCCGACACGTTCCTCCGGCTGGCCGAGCATCCCCGGGTCATCGCGGTCAAGGAGGCGTCCGGCAGCCTGGAACAGATCGCCCGGATCTGCCGTGAGCGACCAGCTGACGTGGCGGTCCTGGCTGGCGATGACGCCTGGACGCTGCCGATGCTGGCCCTCGGCGGCGACGGTGTTGTGTCCGTGGCGAGCAACGAGATCCCGGGCGAGATGGTGGCGCTCTGCTCGGCTGCCGCGGCCGGCGACTGGGATGGCGCCCGCCGGATCCACGAACGGTGGCTGCCGCTCTTCCTGGCCAACTTCCGGGGTGGCCCGAATCCCGTCCCGGCGAAAGCCGCGCTGGCCCTCATGGGTCTGCTCGAGACGGACGCCGTTCGCGGGCCGCTCCTGCCTCTTGAGGAAGACGCCCGCCATCGCTTGGCTGAGCTCCTGCGCGGGCTTGGGCTCCTCGACGTGGCCGGCGGACGGATGACTGGGACACCGGCCGCGGTGCTGGCGTGACCACCGAGTACGGTACCCGGACTCCGGCCACATGGTCCGCCGACCGCGCGGGCGGGTCCATCCTGGCCGACCTCGACGCGGGTCGCGCCCGGGCGGCCGTGCCCGACGCAGCGGCCGTCGGTGGCTGGCGCGTCGTGCCCGAGGTGAAGGCCGCGATCCTCGCGTTGTTCGCAGACCGGACGACGCGAACGTGGGATCTGGGCGGGGCGCTCCGGTTCGTCGATCGGGTGGGCCTGCCGACCAAGGAGCTGGTGGACAGCCTGGAGGCTCGCACGGCGGCATCGGCCGGTCGGCCGTGGCGGATCGTGCCGGGTGGCACGAGCGTCCGGGCCGGCGTGTACCTCGGGTTGGGCGTGGTGATCATGCCGCCCTCGTATGTCAACGTCGGCGCC
>JANMRJ010000093.1:0-2311 GCA_031370985.1 Acidimicrobiales bacterium | reverse complement strand
CCAGGCGGGCCGGGCAGGCGGGGCGGGCCAGTCCGGCGGTGCGGCCAGTTCGCCACCGGCACCCGACCGCTCGGGAACGGCGGGCGGCCGGCCCGGTGCGGCGTCGGACAAGGTCACCTCGCCGCCGCTCACTCCGCGCTCACCTCGGTGACCGCGGCCCGGGCCGCGGACTCGTCCACCATGGCCTTGTTGGCGGCGAAGGCGGCCACCAGGGACTGCACGGCCAGGTTGTTCACGACCCGGGGCAGGCCACGGGAGACCTGATGGATGAGCGCCACCGCATCGTCGGAGAACAGCCGGTCCGAGCGCCCGGCCAGGGCCAGGTGATGAGCTATGTAACTGGCGGTCTCGGCCGCATCGAGGCCACCGATGGCGTAGCGCAGCCCAATGCGTTGGTCGAGGGCGACGAAGGAGCCGAGGCGGAGCCGGCGACGCAGCGAGGGCTGCCCCAGCAACAACAAGGTGAATGGGGCGGCGGCGTCCATGCCCGCGTTCGACAGGCAGCGCAGCCCCTCCAGGGTGTCGGCGTCGGCGAGATGGGCCTCGTCGACGATGACGAGCACCGCCTTGCCCCGCTCGGCCGCCTCGGCGGCGAGAGCGTCCTGGGCCTGGGGGATGAGCGAGGCGCAGTGGAAGCGGGGGGTGCCGCCGAGGGCGGCGACGATGCCGGTGTACATGCCCCGCAGGCCGACCCCCGGCGTGCCCAGGTAGATCACGGTGTGGCGCGACGCGTCGAGTGCCGCCACCGCGGCCCGGGCGGCCACCGTCTTGCCCGAACCACACTCGCCGGTGATGGACCCGATGGCCCGCTCACCGATGCACCAGGTGATGCGGGCCACCGCCTCGGCATGGGAGCGGTGGGCGTGCAGCGCACCGGGGGCGAGGTCCTTGCCGAAGGGCATGCGGCTGAACCCATGGTGGGCCCGCAGGCGGTCGATGGTCACTGGGCCTCCTCGTGGTCGTCTCCGTCGGTGCCTTCGGTCCCGCTGGGGCCGGCGAGCTCCGCGTAGCCGATGCGCTGCCCGGCCAGCTCGGCTTCCCGGCGCCCGGCGATCAGGGAGAGGTAGTCGATGCCGGTGGGCACCGGCTCGGGGGCGGCCTCGGCCTTGGCCAGGGGATGGACGTGGCGCCCGATGCGCACCGGGACCGCCTTTCCCATGGGCCGGTTCTCGAAGCGCACCTCGATGTCGGTCAGGTCGAAGGGGTCGAAGACCAGCTCAATCCGCCGGCCGACGAGGGCGGCGTCGACCTCGAAGGAGTTCCCATGCAGGCTGACCTGGGCCGTCTTGGTCACCCGCCTGAACTCCGACCACAGGAACGCCTCGTGCAGCAGATCGGGCGAGGGCAGCGCCGGCGCTCCGGCGGACAGGAAACGCTCCAGCGGCGTGACCTTGGTCTCGGTGTGTACCCGGCGGTGGTAGACGACCTCCACCCAGGCGGTGAACAGCGTGTTGAGCTCGGCGAGGTCTGCCGCACCGCCCCGGGCTTCAAGCTCGACGAGGAACTGGGCCCTCACCGTGCGGAAGAACCTCTCGATCTTGCCCTTCGTCGTCGGCGTCCGGGGGCTGGCGTGGATGAGGCGGGTGCCCAGCACCGCGCAGGCCCGGGCCAGGGGGGCGGCCACGAACGCCGAGCCCCGGTCGACCAGAATGGCGCGGGGCACCCCCCGGCAGGCCAGCCCCGCCCGCAGGGCGCCCTCGAGGCGGACCGTGTCCTCCGAGGCTGTCCAGCGATGGCCGGGCAGGGCCCGGCTGTAGTCGTCGATGAAGGCCAGCAGGTAGGCCTTGCGCCCGGCGACCATCGGGCCGTGCATGGCGTCGCCCGTCCACAGCTCGTTCGGCTCCGATGCCTCGAAGCGGCCATAGGCCTTGGGCGGGGACCCGTCGGGGCGGGTGTTGAGGCCGAGGCGGGCCAGGTGGCGCTGGATGGTGCGGGCCGAGGGAGGCACAGCTCCGGCCCCGGCGGCGGCCATGGCCTCGCCCATCACCTCGGCCACCTGGGCCGCGCTGCGCCCCGGTGCCTCCCGCTTGCAGGCCTCGGCCAGGGCCAGCACCTCGGTCGGGGTGCGGGGCTCCACCAGGCGCGGCCTGGGGACCAGGGCGTCGAAGCCCCCCGCCCGCCACGCCCTGATCCACTCGTCGAGGGTGGAGCGGCCCACCGACACCACAGCGCCCTCCGGGCCGACGTGGTCGGCGCCGGCCAGGGCCCGCACCAGCGCGCCGCGTTCGGCCTTCGTCAGCTTCGGGTCCGCTGGCTCTCTCACCAGGCTGTAACGGAAGAGACCCACGTCTCGATGGCGGTCCTGCACCGG
>JANMRJ010000080.1:0-4315 GCA_031370985.1 Acidimicrobiales bacterium | reverse complement strand
CGGCGGCCGCGGCCAGGACGCTGGCACCAGGCTTTGTGCGCCGCCTGAAAGGACTGACGGCGCGCCGAGTCGGCCCTCCGCGGACACGACCGGCTGTCGAGGCGGAGAACGAGACCCGCTCCTCGAGCGTCAAGCCGCTGTGCTCGTTCTCCGCCTCGACAGCCGGTCGTGTCCGCGGAGGGCCGACTCGGCGCGCCGTCAGTCCTTTCAGGCGGCGCACAAAGCCTGGTGCCAGCGTCCTGGCCGCGGCCGCCGGGCCCATGAGGTAACCCGCCGCCTCGGCCAGCGCGAACGGACCGATCAGGCTCCCCTTGGCGGCGTGGAAGGCCTCTTGTCCTGCGCTGGTGGCCCGCTGTGCGGTGAGGTAGCCGAGGGCGCTGTCAGGGACGAGCGGCCGCTCGGCGACCTCGTGTTCAGGCGTCAACAGCACCGGGCAGCACGCCTGGGTCTCCGTCGACCCAAGTGGCCGCCAGCGCACGGGAACGCCGAAGAACCCGGCGAACCCGAGGGTGTCGTAGGGGCCACATGCCTCCAGGTGCCGTCGCAGGCCCTCCGAGCGCGCGTCGATGCAGAAGGCTGCTTGCACGTCCGGCCGCTCGGCCAGCGGGCCGGGGTCCAGGCGGGTCATCAGGCCCAGCAGACGATCGCGGAAGTTGCCCTCCTGCGCCTCGAGCCACATCGAGCTTCGCACCGGCGGCGGCACATGCTGCAGGACGGCACGCACGCAGGAGTTGATGAGGGGATCGTCGGAATTGCTGCCGAGAGCGGAGAGAACCGCTGCCGCCCGGTGCGCGAGAAGCTTTTCCTTCTCGGCCTCCTCGTCCCGGAGCTTCTCGGGCTGCTGGGCACCTGCGCCATGGGCCGCCGCAGCGGTTGCAGCCACCTGCGCGGCGAGCAGGTCCAGGAGGTGCAACGGAGGACGATGGGGGTCGGGCGGAGCCCACTCCTCGTTCCAGCGCGCGTACCCGGCCCATCCCGGAAGCCGGCCGAGGTGCTCCCGCAGGGCGCCGACGCGATCGCGGTCGACATCGAGGGCATCGAGGGAAGCGGCGAGGGCCTCGACCGGCCGATCAGGTAGTTGCGACAGCCACTGCACGCCACTCGGGCCAGCGATGCGCCGGAGCCGCCTGTCGTGTGGCGCCAGCGCTTTCCACGCACAGAAGAACCCGTCCTCGCGGCGGGGCATGGGCCACGGAACGTGGGCCTCGTCGACGAAGACTGCACACCACGCGGCCACGAGCTGGCTGACCGCCCGGACGGTTGCAACACCCGTACGGCCGACCCTGTCGCCGGCGGTCTCCCGGGGTTTGTCGTCAGGTCCATGGAGGAGGTCCAAGCGGACGATCTCCACCGCATCGACCGTTCGCTCCCCGATCTCCACGGAGGGCTGCGACACGAGCTTCGAGTCGACTTCGACGATGGCGCGCCGGAGATCGGCATCGGTGACGGCGCCGTGCGCGTGGGCCTGGCGGAAGGCAGCGAGCGTCAGGTGGGTGCGTGCCCGCAACCACCGGCGGGCGACGGCGGTGGCGTCGTCGAAGGACAGGTGCTGCAGGCCGAGGAGGGGGTTGACCGCCACGAAGCTGGTCAGCGGCCAGAGCGGAGCGATGATCTCCGCCGCTTTGGAGACATCGGCGAGGAGCTCGGTCTCGCGGGGAGAGGGCCCGCGGTGGCCGTCGTTTCGGTTGCTCATCTGGATCGTGTCGATCGGGCCAGCTCCACGTCCGGACGCAGGTGGCGCGATTCAGGCACGGGCGCGACCCCGGTCGAACTGCCTCGGGTCGTCAACGAGGAAGCGACAGGCGCCGACGTGAGCGCGAGGGCGTACACCCGGCTGCGTAACCTGCCCATCCGCTCGCCTGGAGTGAGCCAGACGACGGCGAATACCAGTGCGATCGCCACAAGCGTCGCGATGAGAACAGCGGCGCCGACCGGCTCGGGGACCTCGGCGGGAAGCGCGTCAGCGACAAAGGTCTCCACCACGGTCAGCCCACCGACGTAGGCGAACACTCCAACGGCCGCACCGAATGCCGCAGTTGGGACCGCGGCGCCGGGCCGGAACGGGGCCGAGCCCAGCCACCCATCGACGGCGCGGGCTGCCGTGGCCCACGCGAACACCGTCACGAGCACGCCGGCCGCCGTCGACAGGTGCGGGTGGATGACCTCGTACGCGGCCCAGAGTGCCACCGCTGGCACGAGCATCGCCACGGCCAGCCGAACGCTGCGGGCGACGACGTATCCGGGAGGGCGTTGCCGCTGGTGCAGATGGTCCATTACCGCGCTGCCGGCCCTGAGGAACAGCGCGGCCTTGTACATACCGTGCCCGATGATGTGGAGCAACGCCGCGGGGAACGCTCCTATGGCCACCTGCACCGTCATGAACCCCATCTGTCCTGCCGTGGACCACGCCAGGTTCCCCTTCACGTCGCTGCGCACCAGCATCACGGTCGTCGCGTAACAGGTCGTGACGGCACCAGCGGCGAAGGCCAGGTGCGTCGCCACGGCCGAGGACCCGAAGACCGGGGCCAGTCGCACCAACAGCATCCCGGCGCCGTTGACCACGCCGGCGTGGAGCAGCGCCGAGACCGGCGTGGGCGCGGCGATCGTGGAGGGCAGCCACTGGTGCACGGGTACCAGCGCCGACCGGGAGATGCCGGCAACGGTCAGGAGCACGGCGACCACCCACAACACGTTCCCACCGAGCACCGGGATCGACGCGTTTGCGAGCTCCGTGGCGGCGTCGGCCGGCACCCGGAGGTCGATCTCGCCGACGGAGGCGATGGTGACCAATGTGGCGGCCAGGAGTGCCCCGTCCCCGATCCAGAGGCTGCGCAGAGTCCGCCGGGACGACCGCCGCGCCGGTTGCCAGGTGGCCCGGTGCGTCACCAGCGCAGCCAGCGCCAGGCCGGCCACGATCCACGCCGCGCACAGCAGGCCCAGCGTGGCGGCGAAGGCCACCGACGTCGTCGCCGCTGTCAGCAGCGAGGCCAGTGCGAAGAAGCGGCGCGCGAAGAGATCCCCCTGGAGGTTCCGGCCGGCGAAGGACTGTACGACCAGGCCGACGCCGGTGGTGAGCAAGCCCAACAGAGAGGTGACGCGACTTGCATACAGGCCAAAGAGCGCCTGGCCATCGCCCCCCTCGACCACGGCTGCGACCGGCCCGCGCACAGCCGCGATGACCGCAAAGACGACCGCCGCAGCGAAGACGGCGGCGGCGGTTCGTACCCCCCACCGGTAGGCCCGCTCTCCGGCGGGCCGCGCCAAGGCGATCACGACGGCGGTGATCGCCGGCAGCGCGGGAACACCGATCAGGATTGTCTCCGACGGTGTCATCTCGAGCGAGCCACCCTAGATAGCAAGGCGCTGTGGTGCCGACGGCCGCTCGATCAGGGCCTGGTCCCGTTGCCGCCCGACCCCGAGAGGCGGGAGATGTCGACCGCCACACCCAGTGCGCCGGCAGCCTGCGCCGCTTCGATGTCACCAGGCCCCAGCCCCCCTTGCGCGTAGACGGGCAAGGGGCTGGCCGCGGCCAGCGCCTGCAGTCCGTCCCAACCCAGCGCCTGGTCCCCGGGGTGAGCAGGCGTGGGCAGAACCGGCGACACGATGGCGAAGTCGGCACCCAGTGCACTGGCGCGATCGAGGTCGCGGGCGCTGTGAGCCGACACCGCCCACAAGCGTGTTGGCGGCCGCTCGATCAGGCCGGCCAGCGCCGCGGCGGTGCTGTGCAGCCCGCAGGCACCGGCCTGGCGAGCCTCCAGCGCCGTCCCGGAGAGAAGGATACGCAACTCCGTCCCCAGCCGGAGCTGTCGCAGCCGGCGGGCGAGCTGGACCCGCTGGCCAGGCGCGAGGTCCAGCGCTCGCACGATCAGGAGCCGCAGGCCGTCCGCCGCTAATGACGGAATCATCGCCAGCAGCTCCTCGGGAGCGCCCGGCGCGTGGTTCACTCGGGCCACTCCCACCAGCTCGGGGAGCGCCAGCGTCGCAAGGGCGAGCTCGTTGCTCGGCAGCAGTGGCCCGACCGTCGGCCGGGCGGGGTGCACCCATGCCACCCGTTGACCCTCCCTGCCCTTGGGCTCGCCCGACCACCGGCGCACATTGAACCAGTGCAGCCGCACCCGCTTGGCCGGAAAGTCGTGCTCGTAGACCCGCCAGGGCGCGAGTTCGAGGGCGTGGACGCCTACCTCCTCGAGCAACTCACGCGCTGCGGCCGCGGCCGGGCTCTCGCCCGGCTCGACCTGGCCGCCGGGAAGTTCCCAGAAGCCGGCTGCGTCCTTGCCGGGCCTACGTTCCGCGAGCAACACGCGCCCGTCGGGCG
>JANMRJ010000066.1:0-2670 GCA_031370985.1 Acidimicrobiales bacterium | reverse complement strand
AGGGCGCCGCCCTCCACGGCGGTGGCCAGGACAAGGCGAAGGATCTTGCGGGCGGAACGGACTGTCCCCGGCCCGGCGCCGGTGGCACGAAGTTCGGCGAGGTAGTGGCGGACGTGATCGAACTTGGTCCGAGCGAGCCCTGGTTGGAGATAGTCACCCCGGACAACATCGGCCTCGATGGTCTTGGCGAACGACCGAGCTTCCTCCGCTCGCCGAAAGGTCTTCATCCTGGCCCGGCCATTGGGGTCGCGGTAGCGGACATCGAACGCGACACCCTTTGCAAGCTGCCGCTTGGCGATGGACGCCATGGCGCCTCCTCGAAACGGAAGACGAGGGGGGCGACAGGGCGAAGTCAAAGTCCCTGACGAAACCCGCTTGACCTGGCGTGACGCGAAGGAACTGGCGCTCGGCGCCCGAGGGATGCTACAAGCTGTGGGGTGAGAACTGAGGTCTTCGGTCATCGTCAGCCTCTCGAGGTACGTCTCGTCCGACCCGACGAGGTCCCCCGGTTCAACGCGTTGCTCGACGAGCACCACTTCCTCGGCCACCATCTCTTCGGCCGGGTGCTGCGCTATGTCGCGACCGTCGAAGACGAGTGGGCCGCGCTGGTGGGCTTCGGTTCCGCCGCGCTGTCGCTGCGCCCTCGAGAGGACTACGTCGGCTGGAACGAGGCGACCAAGCTTCGTCGGCTGCGCTACGTCTCCAACAACCAGCGCTTCTGCATTCTCCCCAGCGGGAGGCGACCGAACCTCGCCTCTGCGGTGCTCGCCCGCACGCTTGCCCGCCTGAGCGCCGACGCCGACGCCGCCTACGGCCACCCGGTGCTGCTGGTCGAGACCTTCACCGATCCCGCGGTTCATCCAGGGACCTGCTACAAGGCCGCCAACTTCCTCGCCGCTGGGCTCACCTCGGGCTACGGCCGGCGCAACGGCTCGTGGATCTACCACGGCCAGCCGAAGCTGTGCTGGCTCTACCCGCTTCGAAAGGACGTGCCTGCGCTGCTGGCCGCGCCGTTCGACCACCCGCTGCTCGCTTCGACGACGACAAGGACCGCCGGCATGGCTTTTGACCTGAACAAGGTCGTCTTCGACGGCGAGGCAGGGCTCTTCGCCCAGCTCAGCGAGCTGGGCGACCACCGCAAGGCCAGAGGCGTACGGCACTCCCTCGCCTCGGTCCTGGTCCTCTGCGCAGCCGCGATGCTCGCCGGGAACCGCAACCCGACCGAGATCGCAGAGTGGGCCGCCGACCTGCCCGACGAGCTGCGCCTTCGCCTGCACGTGCGCAGGAGCCCGAGCACCGGCGCTCTGGTCACCCCGTCGATCTCGACGGTGCAGCGGGTGCTGCGGGGCGTCGACCGGGAAGCGCTCGACAAGATCATCTGCGACGCGCTCGCTGGGCAGGTCGCAGCCAACAGGGCCGACGCGGCGGCGGAGGCGGAGGCGACCGACGACCGGGCTGACGACAACCGGGCTGACGACAACCGGGCTGAGCACGAGCCTGGCCCAGACGAGGACGCTGACGAGGACGAGGACGCGGACGAGGACGCGGACGACGCAGGCAGCGCTCTGCACGGGATCGCAGTCGACGGCAAGTCCCTGCGGGGCGCGCTCCAGCCCGACGGGCGCGCCGTGCACCTGCTCGCCGCGCTCACCCACGCGGAGCGGGTCGTGGTCGCACAGCAGGAGGTCGACCACAAGGTGAACGAGATCGTGCTCTTCCGGCCGTTGCTCGAGGACCTCGACATCGAGGGGTGCCTCGTGACCGCCGACGCGTTGCACACCCAGCGTGACCACGCTCGCTTCCTGGTGGAGGAGAAGCGGGCCCACTTCTTGATGATCATGAAGGAGAACCAGCCCAGCGCCTACAACGAGGTCGTCTGCCAGGACCCCGAGACGTTCTCCAAGCCCTACACCGAGACCGGGAAAGGCCACGGGCGCATCGAGCGCCGCAGCATCCGGGTCTGCGCGATGCCCGACGGCCTGGTCGAGTTCCCTCATGTCGCGGCCGTCGCCCGCATCGACCGTGAGGTCCACGACGCGAAGACAGGCGAGCTGCGCTGGACCGAGACCGTCTGGGCGGTCACCAGCGCAGGCAAGACGCTCGCCGGGCCGGCCCGCCTGCTCGCGGCCAGCCGCCAGCACTGGGGCATCGAGAACGGGCTCCACTGGGTGCGGGACGTGACGATGCGCGAAGACGCCTCCAAGGTCCGCAGCGGCTCCGCGCCCCGAGCGCTCGCGACCATGAGGAACCTCGTGATCAGCGTGCTGCGGCTCGCAGGAGCGACCAATATCGCCAAGGCGTTGCGCGCCACCGCTCGCAGGCCGGCGTTCGCTCTCGGGCTGCTCGGCCTTTAGCGCACCCCGGCTGCTCCTTCCTGACATCCCTGTCCCGAGCGTGGTCCCGTCGCGTCCCCGTGACGCTTCGACCGCCAGATATCCGCCAGATAGCTCCCACTTGGTCCTCTTGATCGGGGGGGTCCTTCAGTTGAACATGCCCCGTCCGAGCAAAACACTTGCACCAACGCCTTCCGGTCCCGCCAGATTGCCCGTCATGACCAGGTCAGTGGAACTTTGACCACTTCCCTGCCCCTCGTCGCCAACCACGGCGAGTGCCCCGACGATCGGTTCGTAGCCAGACCGGGCATCGATCAGCCTCGACAGCAGCCGCCGG
>JANMRJ010000061.1:0-1575 GCA_031370985.1 Acidimicrobiales bacterium | reverse complement strand
CGAATGGACCGACCAGCACGGCACCGTCACCAGGGAGCAGGTTGCCGCCCTTACGGCGCACGGGGCCGAAGCGGTAGCCGCTGGCCGTCCGCCGTGCCCCCTGTGCGGGCAGCCGCTCGACCCCCAGGGCCACACCTGCCCGCGCCTCAACGGCCACCGGGAGCGGTGAGGGAGCTCCTCCAGCAGGGGGAGATCGAGGTCAAGGGCCGCATGCCCTGGAGCTCGAACGGCACCTACCTCGTTCATCTCTGCCTCGGCGAGGAAGAGGGGGCCGCCATCTACAAGCCCCACGCCGGCGAACGCCCCCTGTGGGACTACCCAACCGGGCTCTACCGGCGGGAGGTGGCGGTCCACGTCGTTTCCGAGGCACTCGGGTGGCGGGTCGTGCCCGAGACGGTGCTGCGCGAGGACGGCCCGTTCGGCGCCGGATCGCTCCAGCGCTTCGTGCCCGCCCATTTCGAGGAGCACTACTTCACCATGCTGGAGCGGCCCGAGTTCCACGACACGCTCAAGCTCATCGGCCTCCTCGACCTCATCGTCAACAACGGCGACCGCAAGAGCGGCCACTGCCTGCTCGGCGAAGACGGCCGCATCTGGGCCATCGACCACGGCCTGTGCCTCCACACCGAGCCCAAGCTGCGCACGGTGATCTGGGACTTCGCCGGCCAGCCGGTCCCCGCCGACCGGCTCGACGACATCGCCCGCCTGGGGGCCGACCCACCCGCCGAGCTGGCCGAACTGCTGGAGCCGGCGGAGATCGACGCCCTCAAGGCACGGGCCACGGCGATGCTGCGCCGGCCCGTCTTCCCGATGGTCATGTCCGGCCGCGCCTACCCTTGGCCACTGGTGTAACTGTCCGTGGCCAACAGTTCACGTAGCGGTCGCCCGCCAGCAGGGGCCGGCGGTCCGACGGGCCAGCCGACGCCTACACCGACGCCACCGACAATGCTGTAGTAGTGGTCGTGGCCGCCCAGCACAGGGTCGGCCACCACATCGGCGTCGAGAGCGGCCTGGAAGGCAGGCGCCAGGTCGCCGCTGGTGATGCGGCGCAGGATCTCCCGGTCGGCGTCGCTCAGGCGAGGATCGCCGGCCCGGCGCCGTCGGCGGCGCTGGTCGAGGAGATCCTCACCGATGCTCATGGCCTCCATTCTGCCCCAATGACCCTGAGCTGGGAAGCGACCGGGCGCCCTCCCGGTTGATGTCGGTCCGGGCCTTGCCGGCGAGGGCGGCGAGGCCCGCATCTCGCGCCAGCGCAAGGTGCAAGCGTGTCTCTCCCGGGAATCTCGGGGTCGTCAGGCCCGGCGCTGCGGTGGGGGCGCTCGGCGTGGCCCAGCATCTGCTGGATGTAGCGGATGTCGGCGCCGCCCTCGAGGTCGACGGATAGCGCGCACCTCGTTTCCCCGTGGCCCCGCCCATGCCTGTACGGTCACACCCGTGGCAAGCGGGGAGGTCCGACTGGAGGTGCCGGCGGCACCGGAGTTCCTGCGTATCTCGCGCATCATGGCCGCCGGCGTGGCCAGTCGGGTCGGATTCACCCTCGACGAGGTGGAGGACCTCCGCATCGCCATCGACGAG
>JANMRJ010000051.1:0-3732 GCA_031370985.1 Acidimicrobiales bacterium | reverse complement strand
TGGGGTTGGACAGGGTGCAGGGGTCGGCGTGGGCGTCGGTCAGTCCCAGAACACTGCGCCCACTACGGCTCCGAAAACAAGAGCGACTGCAAGAATTGCGAGCGCTGTCCCAATTATCCACGAAGTACGAAGCGTTATCCTCATTCCTGGATCGAGTTCGGAATGGTCTTCTCGAGCTATCTCGCGTTCCGCCCACCGACGGACGATCACCGCGATGGGGAATATGGCGAGACCGAAGCCCACCACGGCAAGTTGCTGCCCCGTCATCGATTCTTCGGTCGCTGAGTAGTGTCGCAGAGTGAGTACATGAGCTGGATTACCGATGCGTCCCAGGAGACGTTGGGGATAGCTTGTGCCCACCAAGCAGCTCGCCCGGTGAGTCCGAACCCTCGGATGGCAGAGTTCGCTATGAACCCCGGCACAACCACGCCGGCGATGCCGACCGCCGCATTGAACGACGCTCTCAGACAGTAGGCGTCGAAATCGACACATTGCGCCGCCGCGTGAAGTGATACCGAGGCAGCAGAGACGGCGTTAAGAGCCGCGCCGACGGCGCACCCGGCGCCTGCGGTGAAGGGGCAGGAGGCGTATGCGACCAGAGATGCCGCTCCAGTGACTACTCCGACGTCGTCCGCATACTTCCTGACCGACTCTGCGCCTTTGCAGCCCCCATCCCGATTCGAGAGAAATCCAACACGTACGGGACCGACGTTGCAGAGGCCAGAGGGGTCGATCCCGTTGAGCGGATCACCGTCGACGTAAGCGTAAGGGCTGAGCGTTATCGTTTCCAGCGGGTCCCGGCTGATGAACTGCCCCGTCGCCGGGTCGTAGTAGCGGGCCCGCAGATACTGGAACCCGGTCTCGGCGTCGACAAACGGTTCTGACGCCTTCGGGTCACAACGGCGGGGCGAAAGCCCAGCGTGGAGCGGGTGCAACAGCGGGCAAGGCCCAGTCGCGAACCGAGGCGTAGACGGCGAAGGCGCGGACGCGTGTTCCCGGCAAGCAGGACGACGGCGGGAACAGCGACGGGTGGCGGCCGGCGGCACAGGACCAGTGTGACCTCCACCGCCGCCCAGCGCGGACCTTCCTTCTTTCGCCGCCGATGCCGCGCTCAGCGGCGTGTAGGAGCGACGCGCACGACCGCGTCGGGCGGGATGGTGAAGATGACCTCGGGGGCGTCCCAGCCGCCCAGAGCGGCGTGGGCCCTGGGCGACCAGGTGGCGGTGTCGTACTCGAAGGGGGCCGGCTGCCAGGCCCCGGCCGGGGTGAGGACCTCGATGGCGGTGCCGGCGTGCAGGGCGACGTCGCCGGCGAAGAAGCGCCTGCCGCCTGCGTCGGTGCTCAGGCGGAGCAGGGCCGCCCCGACGTCGGCCAGGACCTGCTCCCAGAACCGCCGCAGGGCGGCGGGGCAGGTGTCGTCGTAGTCGTCGTCCCGGTCCCCGTTCCAGTGCCCGGGGTGGGCCGCGGCCAGCACCTCGGGCCGGGCGGGCCAGCCGGCGCGGCACAGGTAGCACTCCTCGGCGGTGTCGATCGTCTCCCCGCAGCCGATGCAGGGCGGCGGGGTGCCGTGGCGGCGGCCGGTAAGCAGGACGACCTGGGCGACGGCGTTGTCGGCGACGGCGTTGTCGGTATCGGGCATGGGTGTCTCCTCTCGTGACGGACGGGGTGGTCCTCCGCCGGGCCTCGGCGGGTCGAGCGCAACGGGCTCGACCCCCATGGCCGCCCCGCTCCTCGACGACGCCGGGGGGTCAAGGGGCGGGCGTCAGCCCGAGCGAGAACCGCAGCGCAGCGGAGGCTCGCAGCGCACCCTTGACGCCCCGGGGGCGTTGTGGCACCACCACCGGCGAGCCCTCGAAGCCGGCGGCGAAAGGAAGAGCTGGGGTCAGGCCGTCAGCGGCGGCCGATCAGCGACGGCACCGCTGGTGCATCGGTGTGGGAAATGTTGTTCTGTCCGGCGGCGGCGACCGGAGCGCTGCGGGGCCGCTGTTCAGGTGATGACGTGGACGGCGATGCCGAGGTCGACCGCCGCGCTGGCCAGGTGGCGGCCGACGTTGGCCGGGGTGCCGAAGTACAGCCTGCGGCCGTGGAGGAGGCCGGCGGCGAGGGTCTCGGCGATGAGCAGGCCGCCGCCGTAGCGGGCGGCCAGGGCGGCGGCGTCGTCGAGCAGGGGCCGGGGGTCGAGCACGCCGAGCACCTCGGGGTGGGGGTGGCGGATGCCGTCTCGGCCGGCGTCGCTGAGCTGGGCCAGGATTTGAGACAGCTGGCCGTCGCCGGGGGCGTGCACCCGCTGGAGCAGGCGCCAGTGGCGGCTGGCGGGAAGGGCGAGGTCCTCGTCGTCGGGCAGGCCCTCGGGCCAGGCGCCACCCACCACGCGCACGGCCAGGTACTCGTCGACGACGATCACCGCTCAGCCGTGCCGAGGTTGATCAGTCGTCGTGGTCGTGGCCGCCCAGCACACCGTCGGCGGCCACGTCGGCGTCGAGGGCGGCCTGGAACACAGGGGCCAGGTCGCCGCTGGTGATGCGGCGCAGGATGTCCCGGTCGGCGTCGCTGAGGCGAGGATCGCCGGCCCGGCGCCGTCGCCGGCGCTGTTCGAGGAGATCCTCACCCACGCTCATGGCCTCCATTCTGCCCCACGTCTCCCACCGCTGGGAGCGGCCGGCGGCGGGGTGGTCATCTTGCGCAAAGCGCAAGGTGCCAGTGTGTCTCCTCGAAGATCGGCCGGCGGAAGCGACCATCGGCGTCATCCTCCATGGGGCCGCTCCGGCTGTCCTCGGCCGTGACCTGGGCCGTCGGCTTGGGCGCCTGAGCGATCGTCGTCAAGGTGGTCGTGGCGGTCGTCGACTGGGACCGGCAAGTCGTTCGGCAAGTCGTTCGGCTCGCCGTCGTGTTCGCCGTCGTCGTGCTCCTCTGCCGCTTCGACGTCGAGGACGTCGGCCAGCTCCTCGGCCTCGTCTGCGCCGGCGCCGGCGCGCTCGGGCGGTGCCTCGGGTTGGCTGGTCGGGGCCGGCGAGCGGTGGCGGGCCAGGGTGGCGCCGGGGTGGCAGGCGGTGTGCACGGCCTTGAGCGCCTCGATGGAGACCTGGGTGTAGATCTGCGTGGTCGACAGCAGGGCGTGGCCCAGCATCTCCTGCACGTAGCGGATGTCGGCCCCGCCCTCGAGCATGAGCGTCGCCGCGGTGTGGCGGAAGGTGTGGCAGCTGCCCCGGCGGCCGGTGCCGGCGGCCACGTAGCGGCCGACCAGGCGGGTGAGGTGGTCGGGGGTGATGTCGTTGCCGTCGGCGCTGAGGAACAGCACCCCGGCGTCGGGGGGCACGACCAGGCGGGGCCGGGACTCGATGAGGTAGCGGTCGACCCAGGCCACGGCCCGCTCGCCGATGGGCACGAAGCGGTCGCGCCGGCCCTTGCCCTGGCGCACGGCCATGGTCCCCCGCTCGACGTCGATGGCCCCGAGCGCCAGGGCCACCACCTCGAAGCGACGCACGGCGGTGGAGTAGAGGACCTCCATCAGCGCCCGGTCCCGCAGGCCGAGCGGCTCGGTCACCTCGGGCACCGCCAGCACCGCCTCGGCGTCGGCCACCCCGAGCACCAGGCGGGGCAGGCGGTGCTCGGTGCGGGGCAGCTCCAGCTCCGAGGCCGGGTTTTAAAGGATGCGGTTGGTCTGGGCCAGCCACCGGAACAGGCCCTTGACCGGGACCAGGTAGGTGACCTGGGTCCGGAACGACAGTGGCG
>JANMRJ010000047.1:0-7122 GCA_031370985.1 Acidimicrobiales bacterium | reverse complement strand
GTGCCGGGTGTCGAAGTCGGGGTACTACGCCTGGGCGGCACGGGAGGCGGCCGGGCCCACCGAGGCCCAGTTGGCCGAGGACGACCTGGTGGCCAAGATCCGCCTCGTGCACATCGGCTCCCGCCGCAACTACGGCGAGCCCCGCATCACCGGCCAGCTCGCCCGTGACGGCGTAGTGGTCAACCACAAGCGGGTGTGCCGGCTCATGGCCAAGGCCGGGATCGCGCCGGCAAGGGCGGGCGGCGCAAGGCCTGTAGCCGCCGGCTGCTGGGCTGGTCGATCACCGACCACCCTCCGCACCGACGGCCCCTCGACGCCCTGCACGCGGCGGTGGAGTGCAGCGGAGGCACCGTCGCCGGCACCGGCGTGGTCTTCCCACTCCGACAAGGGCTACCGGTACACCTCGGGCGACTACACGGCGGCCTGGCCTCCTACGGGGTGACGCAGTCGATGGGCAGCGTCGGGGCTCGTACGACAACGCCCAGGCCGAGTCGGTCTGGGTCGGGGTTCAAGCGCGAGGCCATCGACGGCGAGCACTTCGCCACCAGGGCCGAGGCCCGCTGGGCGACCTTCTCCTGGGTCATCTGGTACAACTCGACCCGGCTGCACACCTCGATCGGCATGCAGTCGCCGTTCGAGTACGAGGATCACCTGGCGAGGCGGCCCGTGGCCGCATGATGTCCTTTGCCACAGGTATGGGGCCCGTCGTGGGCGCCAGCCCGAGGCTCGACGGGTGCCGGGCGCCCAACCGCAAGGGCCGATCGTGACCGTTTCGTCCCGGCACGAAACCCCGATGGCGAGCCTGCGCAACCTTGCGATCTCGCTCCTGCGCTTCGCGGGGTTCACCAGCGTTGCCCGCGGCCTGCGCTGGGCGGCATGGGACCACACCAGGGCTCTCGCCCTGATGGGCCTCTAGTGCTCGCGCGCGGAAGTTCCCCGCGCGTCCGGGAGGACATCGTGGCTGGTCAGGGGCCTAGCCGACATGGGTCGAATCTCCGAAAAGCGGCACTAGCGAGCTCGAGCACCCGCAACGATCACCCCGACCCGACACCGCCGTCCTTTGGCGCGCCCGTCGGCCCGGCATCCCGGCTCGCCCGCGCCGCACCCGTTCACGCCGACTGTCGAGAAGTCGGCTTTGGCTCACACGAGAGCGCTCAACCCTTGTGAGCGCCTGTCGGCTTACGCAGTCGGCCGGGCGGCCACGCCCGATTCCGGACATTGCCGATCACCCTGCTCCCTCAGGGTGGCCATCAGCCTCTTCCTCCCGGCCCCCGGCACGCCGGGGTGAAAGTGAGGTGTCGGCCGCAGGCCGCGAACGCTGAAGCAGTCTGTCTGTGGGGTGCCCCACATTCTCGCCGCGTTCCGCCGATACATACGGTACGGACCGGCGTGCTGGCGAAAGCATGCTTGGGGGCGGCGACACGCCCAGGAGCCATCGCATGACCTTCCTCCATCGAAGTTCCCCAAACTCGGTGTTCGCCTTCATCGAGTCAGAACTAGCTAGCCTTGCTTCCAGTGCGCGCAGGTAGGTCCCGCCTTCACCGAGCGGGCGTTCCCGGCGGAGGTCGTCAATCCTTGCTCAGACAGCATGTCCCGATCTCATGACCACGACCCTGCCGGCCAGCCGGGGCTCGATCCTGGCGGCCCTTTCGGATACCTCGCCCAAACTCGATCTGGGCGGTGCCCACCGGCTTGTCCCGGCCGAGGAGACCGTCGAGCGGGTCCGACCTCTCTACGATCGCCTGGGCATCACTCGCGTGGCCAACGTTACCGGCCTCGACTGGATCGGGATCCCGGTCGTGGCCGTGTACCGGCCGAATGCCCGGTCTCTGGCCGTGTCGCAGGGGAAGGGGGTGACGTTGGCAGCGGCCAAGGCGTCGGGGCTGATGGAGGCGGCCGAGCTGGCCCATGCCGAACGAGTTGACCGGCCGTTGCTCCTGGCCAGCCACACGGACCTGCGCCGGCACCATGCCGTTGTCGACATCTCGGGCCTGCCTCGGGCGAGGGGCCGCCCGTTTTCCGATCGTACCCAGCTCCTGTGGATCGAAGGCTACGACCTCGTCCAGCGGGAGCATCTTTGGATCCCCTTCGAGCTCGTCACCATCGACGATACCGGCCCCGGCCTGCCAGGGGCGGGTTGCTTCCTGTCCACCTCCAACGGCCTCGCGTCGGGGAACAATCTGTTGGAGGCGATCAGCCACGGGATCGGTGAGCTGGCCGAGCGGGACGCCACCTCGCTCTGGATGCTGCGCTCGCCCGCCGAGCAACGGCTGACCAACGTCGACCTCGGTTCCGTCCGCGACCCTGTGTGCCAAGGGATCCTGTCTCGTTTCGCCGCCGCGGGGATCGAGGTTCTGGCCTGGGACATCACTTCCGATGTCGGTATTCCGGCGTTCGCTGCCGTGATCGCCGAGCAGCAGGGCGACGACCGTCGCAGCCTGTACACGTCGATGGGGATGGGCTCCCATCCCTCGCGACGGGTCGCGCTGTTGCGGGCGTTGACCGAGGCGGCCCAGTCGCGTCTCACGCTCATCGCTGGCAGCCGCGATGATGTCTTCCGGGTCGACTACGAAGCCTCCCGGCAGAAGCTCGAGGGGCTGGCCGCCTATCGCGACCTGTGCGCCCCGGCCGCCGGAGGTGCCGACGTGGACGTGTCGTCGGGCTCCACGACCTTCCGGGACGACGTGCTCTGGCAGGTCGACCAGCTGGTGGCGGGGGGCTTTGACAGGGTGATCGTCTGCGATCTTTCCGACCCGGAGCTGTGCCTGCCCGTGGTGCGGGTCGTCGTTCCCGGGCTCGAGGGCCCGGCCAGCGCTCCGGCGTACGTGCCAGGGGCCCGTGCCCTCGCCGGCATGGAGGCCACTCGGTGAAGCCCGTCGTCTTTCTCGGCCCCTCGCTGACGATCGGTGAGGCGGCGGCGGAGCTGGACGCCACGTACCTTCCCCCCGTTTCGCAGGGGGATGTGTACCGGGCGGCGTTCACCGGGGTGCCGGCCATCGCCATCGTCGATGGGTACTTCGACAGCGTCCCAGCCGTCTGGCACAAGGAGATCCTGTGGGCGATGGCCCAGGGCGTCCACGTATTCGGCGGCGCCAGCATGGGCGCCTTGCGGGCCGCCGAGCTGGCCCGCTTCGGCATGGAGGGCGTGGGCTGGATCTTCGACCAGTTCGTCACCGGAGCCATCGAGGACGACGACGAGGTGGCCGTCGCCCACCGGGGCGGCGGCCAGGAAGGCAGCTACACGCCCCTCTCCGATGCGATGGTGAACATTCGCCGCACGCTCGGTCACGCGGTGGAGGCGGTCGTCATATCCCCGTCTACAGGCGGACGACTGGCGGATCTGGCCAAGGCGCTCTTCTACCCCGAGCGCTCGTACCCCGCCGTCCAGCGGCTCGCGCGGGACGCGGGCCTACCCGCCGACGAGCTCGATGCACTTGCCGGATGGCTGCGGTCGGGCCGGGTGGACCAGAAGCGGCTCGATGCACTCGAGCTGTTGCGCACGGTTCGGGCACGTCTCGAGGCCGGCCTGGCGCCCAAAGTCGTCGACTACGTCTTCGAGTACACCGGCATGTTCGAACAAGCGACGAGGGATGTCGGCGAGCTCGCAGCTCAGCCCGGCCGATCGGTTGGCCGAGAGCTGCGGGACGAGCTGCGACTCGAGGGCGGGCTGCGGGTCACGCTGGCCTCGGCGCTGGGGCGTGCCCTGGTGCTGCGCGAGGCCCGTCGCCGGCCGCAGGCCATGGACGACGGCGACGTGTCCGACGCCATCGATCGGTTCCGCCGCGATCACGGCCTGGTCGAACGGGGCGATCTGGAGGCATGGGCGACCGAGAACCGCCTGGACGAAGGGGAACTCGTGGCGCTTCTGTACGACGAGGCTCGGGTACGGTCAGCCACCGAGGCCATGGCCGACGATATCGACGGCTATGTCATCGATGTGCTGCGGCTTGCCGGCTCCTACCCGCGCCTCGTGCGTCGGGCGGAGGGGAAGCGCCAGGCGGTTGACGCTGGCGGTGGCGACCCCGACCCGGTGACGCTCCTTTCCATGAGCGATGAGCTGCTCATGTTCTTCCAGGGCGAGGGCGACGAAGCAGCAAAGGATCTCGATGTCTGGGCGGCGCGGATGGGATTTGAGAACAGCCTGGAACTACTCCGGGCGCTGCATCGCCAGCGACTGTATGTCGCTACACGAGAGGAATGAACTGAGGCAAAACCCCTTGACTGTTCCCGGATGTGCGTGGTAATAAGGGCCTCTGAGTTAAGAACTCGATCAGGGAGAAGAAACGATGGCGTCTGACGACCTCTCTGGAATGATGGGGCAACTGCCCGGCGATGCACAGGCGAGGGTCCGTGACGCACTTCGGGCCAGTATCGACAAGGAACTCGCCGCGGCCGGCGGTCCCGCCGCGCTGAGAGCCGGGTTCTCGCGGGGCGTTTTCTTCAGCAAGTCCGGTGGCGGCGGAGTGCGTGCGCTCGAGGACGAGATCGTCCTGCCCGTACTCACCCAGTTGAGCGACGATGAGTTCAAGAAGTTTGCCCAACGGTTGGCCGTCCTGAAGGGCACACCTGCCCCAGGAGGGTGAGCGGGGGCTTGGAGGAGCGCTGGCGGTGAGTGACTCCGGAGGTACCGTCGAAGCGCTCATATCGGGAGCGGGCGCGGAGCCGATGCTCCATTTTGTGCTCAAGGTTGTATCGCGCTGCAACCTCAACTGTTCTTATTGTTACGTCTACAATAAGGGTGACGATAGCTGGCGGGCGCGTCCGAATTTCATGTCCTCTGAGGTATTCGCGGCGGCGGTACACCGGATTGCGCGTCATTGCGAGCAATCCGGTCAGCCGTCAGTCAGGATGACCTTTCACGGCGGGGAGCCATGCCTCGCGGGACCGGAGCGCTTCGATGCCTGGTGCCGTCAGCTCCGAGAGGGTCTGACGCGGGTACCCCAGGTCGATCTCGTCGTGCAGACCAACGGCACGCTCATTGATGACTCGTGGATCGAGGTGTTCCGCCGCCGAGACGTGACGGTCGGGGTAAGCATCGATGGGCCCAAAGCGACCCACGATGCCAATCGTGTCGACCACCGGGGCCGGGGTTCGTACGATTCCGTCCGACGTGGGCTGGCCCGGCTCCACGACGCCGGCATCCCGCTGGAGCTGTTGTGCGTGATCCAGCCGGGCCATGACGGCTTGGCCGTGCACCGCCATTTCCTCGAGCTCGAAGCCCAGAGCATCAACTACCTCCTCCCGGACTACACCCACGACACCATCGGCGAGGTGCGGGAGCGGTTCGGCCTCACCCCGTGCGCCGACTACCTGCTCCCCATCCTCGAGCACTGGTGGGAGGAAGGCAGAATGGATGTCCGCGTCAGCATGTTCGTGCAGATGGCCCGGTTGATCCTCGGCGGGCAGAGCACGATGGACGTGTTCGGCAACCCGCCGCTGGGTTTCGCGTTCGTGGAGGCCGACGGGGCGATTGAGGCGCTCGACGTGCTGCGTGTGTGCCAACCTCGAACCTCGGCCACCGGTCTCAACGTCGTCACGAACGACTTCTCCGAGATCGTCCGGGCCAGCCCGCTGCACCGCCGGGTGATGTTCGAGGGTATGCCGCTGCCCGAGGCCTGCGAACCCTGCCCCGAGGCGACGACGTGCGCTGGCGGGTACCTTCCCCACCGCTGGTCGCAGCAGCGGGGGTTCGACAACCCCAGTGTGTGGTCCGCCGACATCCTGGCCCTGTTCACCCGCCTCCGTCAGATGCTCGATGTCGGGGTGGGGGAGACGGCGGCCCGCCGAGACCTGTTCGACGAGTTGCGGAGTGTGCCCGTGGGCCCGGCCGGGATCAACCCTGCCGTCACGCCGATCTGAACGGAGACGCTACGTGTTCATCCAGAGGATGCCCGAGGTGCTGCGCTGGAGCGAGGACCGTCAGGTTTTGCCGATGGCCCATGAGGCATACCTCCGGCTCGTCTATGAGTCGCTGGACGACCTCGTCACGGAGTTGCGTACGGCCGAGCCCGAGGTGGCCGAGCATCTGGAGGCGGAGCTGGCGATTGCCGGTCCGCGCGCTCGGGTGCGCGTGCTCTTGGCCCCGGAGACGACCTTCCGACTCCGCTGGCGGCGTCGCCCTGAACTGGCAGGCGAGGCTGGCCGGTTCTTGGGGGGGTCGCTCCTGACCGAGCGGGCCCTCGAGGCGAAGGCGCCGGCGGTGGCCCAGTCCTGGACTGCACTCGGCGACGCCGAGATCCTCGCCTCCGGCGACATTGTGCGCGGTCCTGAGCTGAAGGGCCTGATGCCCCTCGACCTCGACAGTCCCCAGGCCACGACCGTCGATATGGTCGGGGCACTGGAACGGCTCGATCCCCCGTTGCGCCCGCTCGCCGGCGAGGCCCGGGAACGCACGCTCCGGCGCCTCACGGGGGCCAGCGCCGGCCTGCTTCGTACTGATCCGTTCTTTGGGATGTTCGTGGCGGAGTTCACCAAGGTTCTCGTGCTCCAGTCCGACGATGCCGAGCCCTACTCCTCGGGGTCGAACGGGGCATACGTCGGCCGGACGATCATCGCCAACGCCCACTTGCCCGGGGTCGATGAGGCGGAAGTGGCCGACTCCATCGTGCACGAGGCCATCCACACGCTGCTCTATATGCAGGAGGAGTGCCAGCCGTGGGCGCTCGACGAGGGACTGTTCGAGGCTGTCCCCCGAGTCGTGTCGCCCTGGTCGGGCACGAACCTCCCCGTACGTCCGTTCCTTCAGGCCTGTTTCGTGTGGTATGGCCTTCTTCACTTCTGGGCGCTGGCGGTTTCGGTCGGCAGTTTTCCTCCCGACCGGGCCAGGGCGCTCATGACCCGAGCGGCCGCCGGGTTCCTCCGTGACCCCTTGGTCGATCGGCTGGCGCCGTGGGAGCACCGGCTGGCGCCGGAGGTTCTGGATGCCATCGGTCGGATGCAGGCCATCGTCGTCGACTCCTTCGCTGCTGTCCGATGAGTGCGTTCGGCGTGCCGGCTGCCGGGGCTCGCCGGTATCCCGCCCATTACCTCCTCTCACCCGACGATCGTTGACTGGTCCCCTACATAGCCAAGTTTGGCTATCCCGATACGGCGCTCGATGACCCCGAGCTCGCGGACCGGCTG
>JANMRJ010000039.1:0-3245 GCA_031370985.1 Acidimicrobiales bacterium | reverse complement strand
CGCCGGACTCGGCCAGGAGGCGGGCCGAGCCGAGCAGGGTCTGGATGGTGAGGGTCTCGCTGATTGTCCGGGGCAGGCCGGCGGCGACGCCGGCCTCGATCAGCGCCTCGGCCACCAGGAACACGTACGCCGGCCCCGAGCCGGACAGGCCGGTCACCGCGTCGAGGAGCGCTTCGCCCACCCGCTCCACCGTGCCGACGGCCGCCAGGATCCCCTCGGCCCAGGCCATGTCCGCCTCCGACGCGGCGGCGCCGGCGCTAATGGCCGCCGCCCCGCAGCCGAGGAGGGCAGGGGTGTTGGGCATGGCCCGGACGACGGCGGCGCCGGCGTTGAGCCACGCCTCCAGCTTGGCCAGGGTCACGCCGGCGGCGATGGACAGGACCCGCTCCACGCCGGCGCCGGCCAGCGCCCGGCATGCCGCCTCGACATCTCCCGGTTTCACGGCCACGACCGCTCCATCGACGCCGGCGGCGACCTCCGCCACCACGGTCACGCCGGGGAACATGGCGGCCAGCTCGTCGCGCCGGGCGGCCACCGGCTCGATCACGGCCAGCTCCTCCGCCGACGCCCACTCGGAGGACAGGAGGCCGGCCACAAGGGCCGCGCCCATCCGTCCGCCCCCCAGCACCGCCAGCCGCGTCATGAGCGCGACCCTACGGGAGGTACCGCATGGGGTCTTGCGGGCTCCCGTTGACCCGGGTCTCGAAGTGGGAGTGGGAGCCGGTGGAGTTGCCGGTGGACCCCATATCGGCGATGAGCTCGCCCTGGCCCACCCGCTGGCCTTCACTGACCCGCAACCGGGTGTTGTGGCCGTAGAGGGTGGAGAACCCGCCCCCGTGGTCGATCACGACGCAGTTGCCGTACCCGCCGTTCCATCCGGCGAGGATGACGGTGCCGCCCTTGGCCGCCCGGATGGGCGTGCCCGTGCTGTTGGCGATGTCGATGCCGGCATGCAGCGCGCCCCACCGGTAGCCGAACCCGGAGGTGACCGTCCCCTGCGCCGGCCAGACCAACCCCGATCCGGACACCTTGGCTGACGGGGCGTTGGCGGTCGGCGTGTCGTCGGCCGCCGCGGCCGCGGCGGCCGCTACCTGCCGCGACCGGATGAGATTGGAGAGCGTCGCCTCTTCCCGTGACAGCGCAGCCACCTCGGCGGTGACCTCGGAAATCCGTAGGTCGAGGGCGTTCTTGAGCCGGACCTGGTCGTTGCGGGCCTTCTCGAGCGTCGCCAGCTTGTCGGCCGCCGCCTTCTTGCGCTCCGACGCCACGCTGGCCGCCTGGGCCAGGTTCTCCTTCTCGAACTGCTCGTCCTGGCGGACGGCGCGCATCTGGTCGACAATGTCGCGGTCGCTCGAGACGACGTGGGCCAACAGGGCCTGGCGCCGGCTGGCCTCGCCGAGATCCTTGGCCCGCACGATCTCCAGGAGCGTGTCCCCGCCGGGGTGGACGTAGGCCCGCACCGCGGCCTCCGCCGCCTTGCCACGCAGTTCGACCATCCGCGCTTCGGTGTTGGCCAGGCGGGCCTGGGCCGTCCCGAGGTTCTTCTCGGCCGCCCTGAGCGCCTGCTGCGCGGCATCGGTGTTGGCCGACTGCACGGCCACGCCGGCGTCGAGCGCCTTGACTGCGGCCTCCAGCTCGTCGTCGTTGGCCTTGAGGACGTTGAGCTGCGCAGCCGCCTGGGCCTTCTTGGCCTCCGTCGCCGCCCGCTTTTCTTCGGGCGTGGCGTCGGCGAATGCCGGCGTGGCCAGAGCTATCACCATCACGAGGATGAGCGCGCGGACCGATATCTTCAGGTTTGCCATGGACTCCAGCGAAGGTGGCAGCCCCGCCGGCGCTGCTGGGTGGGCGAAGGCTAAACCGGCGCGCCCCCCGGCGCAAGCGGGGGCGGGGGCGGTCGGGCCCGAGGAACCTCTTGGCCGCCCCCACTTCCCCGAAGGGGTGACCAGTCCGCCCCTCGGGCCCAAGAGCAATGTAGCTCGCTCTGCGTGGGAGCGCAAGAGAGGGCATGAAATACCTCGGAGCGCGTCGAACCCACCGGGTCCCTATGCGTGTCCGCCCCTCCCCAGTGCGCCAAGCCTAGCGCCGGCCCGCATCCACCCCGCCAAGGTGCGGTGTGCTCTAGCGTCAGCGGCACTCGACCAGTTGGCGGGCGGTGAGGTCGGCGTAGAGCCGGCGCAGGCGGGCCGCGGTGATCGACCAGCGGTACGCGTTGGCCAGGGCGGCAGCCTGGGCGCCCATCTCCCTGGCCATCGGGCGATCGTCAAGCAGGCGGGCGACGTAGGCCGCGTAAACCTCCGGGTCGCGACCCTCGACCAGGAAGCCGCTCACCCCGTGGGTCACGAGGGTGCTCAGGCCCCCGACGTCGGCCGCAACCACGGGCGTCCCGCACGCCGCCGCCTCCAGCGCCACCAGCCCGAAGGACTCCGATCGGCTGGGCACGAGGCACACGTCGGCGGCCCGGTAGTACAGGGCCAGCCGCCCGTGGGGCTGTGCGGCAATGAACTGCACGCGGTCCTGGAGCCCAAGGTCGGCGACCAGGTGGTGCAGGCGGGCCAACTCGGCGTTGCCCTCGGCGCCGCTCGGCCCGCCGACCAGCAACAGGGTGGCCGGTCGCCGCCCTGGCCCGGCGCGGTCGGACGGTCGCTCGGCGCGGAGGGCGGCGAGCGCCCGAACGGCGACATCGGCCCCCTTCAACGGCTGGATGCGGCCGGCGAAGAGAAGCACGGGGCCGTTCCCCAGGCCGAGCTCGGCCCGGGCCGCCCGCTTCTCGCCCGGCGAGAACAGGTGATGGTCCACCCCCGGGGGCACAACCTCAATGCGGTTGGGGACGGCGCCGTACAACCGTTCGAGCTGCGCGGCCTCGCCGACGGAGTTGGCCAGGATGGCGTCGGAGCAGCCGATGACCTCGGCCTCACTCTTGGCCCGCCGGTCGTGCTCCTCGGCGGCCTCCTCGGCCTTGACGCGGGCGAGGGTATGGAACGTCGACACCAGGGGCAGCTCGAGGCGGTGCTTGAGGGCGTGACCGCTGACGCCCGACAGCCAGTAGTTGGCGTGGATGGCGTCGGTGTCGCCGCTCGCACGGATGGCGTCGATGACGTTGGCCGTGAACTCGGGGACGAGGTCGGGCAGCGACTCCTTGGCCACGTCGTCGGGCGGACCCGCGGGCACGTGCACGACGCGGAACCCGGGCTCGACGACGACCTCAGCGGGGAGGCCGGGCGCCCACGCCCTCGTGTAGACGTCGC
>JANMRJ010000003.1:0-2027 GCA_031370985.1 Acidimicrobiales bacterium | reverse complement strand
ACGCGAAGCAGGCCGGGACTCACAGAACTCGGGCCGGCCGCCGTCGTCGGACACCCTGGCCGACAAGGCGAAGCAGGGCGAACGGCGCAAGAACCGGGCGGAGCGGCGCCGCGATGCGAAGGCGAAGTTGAAGAAGCTGTCGCAGGAGCCGATGCGCCGTCCGGGCAAGCAGCCCGGCGACCCCGGAGCCACCCTGGGCCGGGTCGAGGATCCCGATGTCGTCGTTGACCATCAGCCCGAGCTGTGCGGCGGTTGCGGGGGCGGCCTCGCTGACGCCGAGGTGATCGCGGTCGAGGCCCGGCAGGTCTACGACTTGCCCACCCGTCGCCTCGACCGATGTGTGCAACTGCGCAAATAATGGAACGCTGGATGTCGGAGTATTACTAACTCGGATTCGAGCGGAGTCGACTAATCCTAGCGCACGTGTAGCTGAATATAGCGTCGACAGCCGATCGTGATCCAGTAAAGGACCGTGGCGAAGCTGGACGCAGGTTTGCACTCTAACGTTGGGCTGACGTTTGGACCTACTTGGACTATTAGGCGCGGACTGCTACACCATGCGATGCGAATCATGACCTCGTGGCTGCCATACGTCGTTACACACTGGATGGTCTCCCCTTCCGCGATATCCGCAGCCTTAGCGCCGTCAATGAGGACGGCGTAGTTGCGCAAGGAGTCAACGTAGGCAGCAGCCCGCGTGATCGTTATGAAGCCTGTAGCGACACTCGTAGACATCCGGCTCAGCTATCCATGCGCGAGATCGCCGTCTTGCCACCAACAATGAACAGGCATGTAGCGGCCACCGCGACCACGCTGGCCTCGGGTCCAGCCGGAGCGGCAGCGCCTGCTGCAAAAAGGCGCAGCGGCACTGCACTCTTTGTAGCTCATGACGCAAGGCTTACCAACCCTTGCAGCCGCAGAGCCCGTGTAGCGAGCTCCACTCTTCAGCCGAGCGGCCGTCGTGGTCAGGAAGGCGTTCGGCTTTCCAGGGTCCGTGAACGTCCTGGTGAGGAGATCGCTGTTGTCCGCAGCAACAGCATTTCGGTAGCGAACGCATTGATCTGAGAAAATAGCGTCCGGATGATAGCCGCTGCCAAAGCCACACAACTCATCTAGTCTCGGGTCTCGCTCCATAGCCAGGCCGGTAAGGTCGAACCCGTTCACCGGATCCCCGCACACGTAGTCGTAGTCGTTGCACGATCCCCCCTCCACGGGGTCCACCTGTGTGAAACGGCCAAGCGCCGGGTCGTAGTACCGCGCCCCCATCTTGTACAGCCCAGTGGCGTCGAGGTAGGCACCGCTCCAGCGCCACGGGTTCGGCGGCAGGGCGCCATTGAGGCCGGTGGCGGTAGCGTTGGCCCCGTAGGGGTCGTAGGTGTAGGCCGCCCGCTGGACGCCGGCGGGGTCGACGAGGGCGATGACCGAGCCTTGGCCGTCGTTGACGTAGTAGAAGTCCCCGACCGGCGTGCGCTCGGCGATGAGGCTGCCCCCGGGCCCGCGTACGTAGGAGGTGGTCGCCCCCGCTGTCGTCTCCACCATCAGGCCCAGCATGCCGTGTACGGCCGTGGTCGGCCCGGCGGCGGTGCGTTCGGCCTGCCCGCCACCGGCGTAGGTGTAGTTGGTGGTGTTCCCGCTCTGGGTGATTGCCTTCGTCTGGCCGGTCCCGGTGTAGGCGAGGGCCGACAGGCTGGCGCCGGCGGTAAGGCCACCGTCGGCGTTGTAGGCGAACCCGGGGTCGGTCAGCTGGTCGCCGCTGTTGACGGTGTGGGCGCCCTCAGGGCCGCTGGTGCGGTTCGTGCGCTCGTCGTAGGCGTAGGTGTAGCTCGGGCCTCCGGAGGTGGCGGCATTGGTCAGGCGCCCGGCGGGGTCGTAGGTGTAGTTCGTCGGCTGGCCGGTGAGGACGTCGGTGACGGCCTGGCGGATGTGCGTCGGGGTCCCGGTCTGGGGATTGCCGCACACCGACCCCGCCGGCACCGGGTACCGGTAGTAGTAACAGAGGTCCGAGACCCGGTTGGCGTCGGCATCAG
>JANMRJ010000777.1:0-3627 GCA_031370985.1 Acidimicrobiales bacterium | reverse complement strand
CTAGGAGGGGCGGCCGGGAGAACCACCGCAGCCGCGACAGCACCAGCGTCGTGCCGACCCACAGGGCGAGGCCGCAGAGCACGGCGAGGCGGATGCGGTCGACATCAGCCATGGAAGACCCGCTCCTCCTCCGGAAGACGCATGATTCGACCCGACCACAGCCAGCAGGCGACAACCATGGCGATGGCCGAAACGGCGGCCAGCTGGCCTTCCGCCGACCGGTAGGCGTTGTGACCACCGCCGATCGAGAGCCCAACCAGCGCCATCCCGACGGGGACGAAGAGGACGAACTTCCGGGCGAAGCGGGCTCCGGCCTGACGGGCGCGGGCATCCTTGCGGCCCTGGAGGTCGGCGATGCGGTCGTCGACGAGCGCGGTGAGCCGGCGCTGCACGTCGGTGCCGCCGACATCGTGGGCGACGAGGAGGGTCTCGCACGCCGCGTCGGCGGTGGCGTCGGCCAAGCCGGCCTTGAGCACGGCGACGCTGCGCTCGAAGTCGGTGCTGATCAGCCACTGCCGGTGGGCGGCGGCGAAGGCCGGACGCATCTCCTCGGGGGCCGAACGCCCGACCTCGAAGAGTGCCTGGGGTAGCGACCGGCCCAACGAGCCGGCGAGAAGCGAGATCTCCTCGATCATCCGTGGCCAGCTGTCGGCCGCCCGGGCCCGGCGTTGCTGGCGCCTGGCCCGGTACGACGCCGCCGGGTAGGTGGCGGCGAACGCTCCGACGGCCAGCGCCGGCAGGGCGGCGCCGAGGACGGCGAAGGTCAGCCCGGCGGCGACGACGAACAGCACCACCATGACGGTGAGGAACTCGGTGGGGCCGACACCCTCGAGGCCGGCCTGGGCCAGCCACTGAGCGGCAGTGGCCCGCAGGTGGGTGTGGGAACGGAGGGGCGTGGCGCCGAAGCCGAGCCCGCGCCAGCCGAACCCAAGCGCGGTGTAGAGGAGAAAAACCCCGTAGGCGCCGGCGAGGGCCACCACGAGCGGGAGCAGCGGCACGCCCCGGCTCACGGGGCTCCCGGGCCGTCAACATTGATGGAGCGGCCTCCCGGGCCGCTCATGACTGGACCCGCTTCCGCGGGGCGCGGCGGACGGGAGCGGTGCCGTTGCTGGCGACAGCACGCACGGTCCGGACGCGTTTGCCGCCGCCCTCGAGTAGCTCGTGCACGTCGTAGCCGGCCTCCTCCAGTGCCCGGGTGGCCCGCAGCGGGAGGTTGCCGCTCCACGCCAGCGCCTCGTCGGGCCGGGGCCGGGCGAACAGCTCGGTGGCGGTGAACTGGACGGCGTCGGGGCCCGTCTGGGGTTCTTCGACAGCGATCACCTCGGCCACCCTCGGTCGCCCCGAGGTCCGCCCGCAGTGGACGACGATGTCGATCGCCTCGCTGACCAGGGAGCTCAGCGCCGTCATCGGGAGCTCGTTGCTGTCGGCCAGCTGGCAGATGAAGCGCAGGCGGGTGAGGGCCTGGCGGGCCGAGCCGGCGTGGATTGTGGTGTAGCCCTTCACCCCTGACGACAGCGTCAGCAGCAACGGCAACGCCTCGCGGTCGCGCACCTCGCCGACCACGGCGATGTCGGGGGCCATGCGCAGGAAGCCCGACACCAGCCGGCGCAGGTCGACCTCGCGCCGGTCGGCGCGGGCCGGCCGCGTCTGCATCGATGCCACGTTGGGCAGCGGCAGGTCCGCCTCGAAGACCTCCTCGGCCACGACCACCCGCAGGCTGGGGTCGAGCTCGGCCGCGCAGCAGGACAGCAGCGTGGTCTTGCCGCACCCCGGCGAGCCGGAGAAGACGATCGACAGGCGGGCCCGCACGCACGCCCGCAGGAACCCGGCGACACGGGTGTCGAGCATGTCGCGATCGACGAGCTCGTCGAGGCTTCTGTAGGCCACACCGGTGAACTTCCTAATGTTCACCAGCAGGTGCCCGTCGCGGCCTACATCGCCGTGGACGATATGGAGGCGGGCTCCCGAGTCGAGCTGGGCGTCCTGGAGCCCTTCGGCCGGGTCGAGCTTGCGATGAGAGCCGGCGGCCTCGTCGAGAATCTTCGTCAGCGTGCGGACGACGTGGTCGTCGTCGTTGAACGCCTCGTCGTGGTAGCCGCTCGTGCCGCGATGGCGCTTCACGAAGATCTGGTCCGGAGCGTTCACCATGATTTCCCACACGTCGTCATCGGCTAGGAGCGCCTCCAACGGGCCGTAGCCGGCGAGGTTCCGGTAGGCCCGTTCGGCGACTACATCGGGGTCGGCCAGGTCGAAGGCCCGGAGTCCCCGCTTGTATGCGTCGGACCAGGCCGCGACCTCGTCGCCGATGAGGGACCGCAGCTTGGCCCGCCCGCCGTCGCCGGCCATGTCGAGCGAGGTGTCCTTGGCCCGCAGCTGGACCCGGCGCTCGATCTCCTGGAGGGGGGAGGCGTGCTCTGCCGTCATCGACCGCGCCTCGGCAGCCCACGGGGACCGCCCGCGAGGAAGCCTGTCGACTTCCGACTCCGCATGAAGTCCACCGAACTACCGCCCCCCACTATGCCGTTCGTCCTTGCGCGCCGCTAGGACGGGATGTCGACATCACCGTAGTGAAAGGAGGTGAAACGGCGCAAGGGGCAAACTGGTGTTTCCTGTAATCGATTCGGGCGGCCGAGATATCCGGTCCCGAGCCCGCAGGCTCCGATGTCCTCGCTGATGCGAACATTGCGACGGCAGGAGCCCGTCGTTGTCGGAGTCCGTCCTGTCGGGCGGCCATGGACCTGGATGAAATACGTCGTCCGCGCTCTGAGCGGTGTCGGGGCTCGGGAAGGTGAACTCACCGAAATCGTCGAGGGGGCTGTTGACCCCCTGGTTGGGAAGGAACACGTTGACCGGGGAGAACAGCCCGTTGCGCTCCTCGCAGTCGGTGAGGCCGTCGCCGTCGGCGTCGGTCCCGTCGTCAATGATGTGGCGGGCGAGCTGCTCGTAGAGGGCGGCAAGCCGGTCGGCCTGGTCGATGGTGAAGGCGCTGCCACCTGTCCCCGCAGCGATCCGCCCCAGCAGGGCAGTATCCGCGCCCGCGCCGCGGGCAAGGGTGTAGATGGTCACGCCGGCTGCTGCCGCCCGAGATGTCTGGCTCTGCTCGTAGGCGCTCTCCCCGTCGGTGAGCAGGATGCCGATACGCAGCCGGCCGTTGCCTCCGATGGCGGCGAGGACATCGGTCGTCTGGGCCACGGCTCGGGTGATGTTGGTGCCCCCGGTGGAGTTGGCGTTCCGTCCAGGGCGGCCGCGATCCGCTGGCGGTTGGCGTCAGAGGCCACGTCGGTCAGGCCGATCGTCGTGCGGGCGGAGTCATCGAAATCGATCGGGTGCGGCGCTCCAGGAGTGAGGACTGTTTAGACCTGTGACCAGGGAGTTCGGGTTGTTGGTCTGAGTCGACTGGCCGCCGTTGGCCTCTGTGGGGGTGGAGACCGGCTGCCGGCCGTGCTATGCGGGTCGCTGGCGTGGCGGGCGGCGCCTGGGGCCTTCTGGCGCTGGGGGGTCGGTGGTTGGGGAGCCGGCGGCCTCGGACTGCTCAACTGCGTGCAGGGAGGCGATCTCCAGCTTGGCGACGATCTCCTTGAGGCGCCGGGCGTTGTCGAACCACTGCTGGTAGCGGGCGAGCTGGTC
>JANMRJ010001202.1:0-1475 GCA_031370985.1 Acidimicrobiales bacterium | reverse complement strand
CCCGGGCGTCGACGATGAAGCCGTCGATCTCGACCAGCCACGCCGTGGGGTGACTTGCGAGGAGGTCACGCCGGCAGAACTCGGGGTCGAGCTGGTGGAGGCCCAGCGCAGTGCGGATCAGCTTGGCCTTGTTCGCCATCGTCGACTTGGGGACGCCGGTGAGCGCGCTCAGGTCGTCGCCGGTCAGATGTGGCACCTGGGTACGGTCGAACAGGAAGTTGCACTGCCCGACGGTGTAGATGGCGGCGGCAGCCCAGATGCGCAGGTCGCCCCGTTCCAGGGGCGACGGGCGCTTGCGGGCCAGCTTGGCCACGAGCCGCCGGCACAGCTCGGCGTACTCGTCGTCGAGGTGCTCCCCGCAGAACTCGTCGGTGAGGACGAAGACCGCGGCGACCTTGTCGCGGAGGGGCTTGGGAACCTTCAGTTCAATGCACGCGTCCGGCATGGCGAGGAGAGTACCGAAGGGCCGCCGGCGAGACGCGGATCTCCGCTTCATTGCCATGGGTCTGCGTTGGTAACAGTTTGTTGTCGAAACTACAAAGAGTGGCCCCGTCCGTTGGGGCTTTCGAGTAGGAACGGCTGATGAGCCGGCTTGAGGACATTGGGGACATCGACGGGTGGCGGTGCTGGTTGTGCGACGAACCAGTCGATCCGACGATGTCCGTCAACGATGGCCGCGGCCCGAGCATCGACCTGCGCACCACCAAGTCCAAGGCGCGGGCGAAGTCGAAGGCGAACGCGAACACCGATGGGCAGGAGCGTCTGGCCCACCGAGGCTGCAACACCCGTAAGGGTGCCGTCGCACCCGTGGTGGCCTGGCCCGACCATCTCTTCGTGGTCGACCCGGCGCCCATCATCGCCAGCACAGACCGCCTCGAACGCAAGGGCGGGCGAGAGGTGATGGCGAGGTGCCCCAGCCGCCCCGACGCCGAGGCCGCCGCCGCCTGGCTGGCCGACCGCCTTTCCCGGTTGCACCCGAGCATGGATGCCCGGTGTGAGATCGAGGCCGGCGGCGGCCAGTACCTCCTGATCCTCCGGGTGTAGGCGAGGCTGACTGCCCGACGCCCGACGCCCGCCCGTCGTCAGCCGGAGCGATCGGCGCCCAGGGCGCTGCGGAACTTGAGCTGGCCCCGGAGGTGCAGCGCACCCGTGGCGTAGACCCGGGCGGCCAAGGCCATGACGCCGGCGATCGACGCCAGCACGATGGCCACGCTCGTCAACGCGGTCAGCAGGCCAACCTCGCCGGCAGCGACCCGGATGGGAAGAACCATTGGTGCCGAGAACGGGATGAACGTCGCCACCTTGGCGATGGGCCCGCTCGGGTCGGTGCCGGCGTTGATGGCGGCAAAGAACGACCCCATGGCCAGGAACGTCAGCGGTGTGGTCGTGCTCTGCAGCTCCTCGACCCGGCTGGCGAGGGCCCCCCCGACGGCGAACAGGCAGCTGTAGAAGGCGAAGCCCAGCACGAACCACCC
>JANMRJ010001193.1:0-1951 GCA_031370985.1 Acidimicrobiales bacterium | reverse complement strand
CGTTGGCCGGCGCCGGCTTCGAGGTCGAGATGCCGATGCTGCCGGGGCACGGCACGTCGCCGGAGGATCTCGCCGGCCGGACGTGGGTGGAGTGGGTGGCCTGCGCCGAGGACGCCTATGCGTCGTTGGCGGAGCGGGGTGGGTCGGTTGTGGCCGTGGGGTTGTCGATGGGCGGTGCACTGGCCGCATCGGTGGCCGCGGCCCATCCCGAGGTCGCGGGGCTGGCCGTCGTCAACCCCCTCATCGACCCGCCGGCGCCGGCGTTCTGCGAGGTGCTCGAGGGGTTCCTGGCCGCCGGCGAGGCGTTCCTGCCGGGTATCGGCAGCGACATCGCCGACCCCGATGCGCGGGAGGTGGCCTACGACCGCCTGCCGGTGGCCGCCCTGCTGTCCATGAGCCGGGGCCTGGCCGACCTACGCCCCCGACTGGGCGACATCGCTTGCCCGGTGCTGATCCTCAGCAGCCGCCACGACCACGTGGTGCCGGCGGTGTCGGGCGACGTGCTGGTGGCGGCCGTGTCCGGCCCGGTGGAGCGGGTGTGGTTGGAGCGGAGCAACCACGTCGCCACCCTTGATCTCGATCGCGATGAGCTGGAGCGCCGGGTGGTCGAGTTCGCTCGGGGCGTGTGCTCAGAGCTGCGCCGCGCCCCGGACGGCGAGGAGTAGCCCCCCGGCGACGATCGCCGTCGCGGTGATGAGGGGGAGGGTGGCGGCCACGGCGGCGAGGCGTCCGGGGCCGCTCTCACGGGCCGAGAGCCGGCGTTCGATGGCGCCCCGGGCGTGAACGAGGGCCAGGCCGGCGCCGGTGAGCGTGGCGGCCATGCCCAGGCCGTAGGCGATCACGAGGGCGACGCCGAACCAGGCCCGGCCGAGGGCGATGGCGCCGAGCAAAACCACCACGGCCGAGGGGCTCGGCACCATGCCGCCGGCGAGGCCCAACGGGACCAACGATCGCCAATCGATCGGCTGGTCGTGGCTGTGCGAGTGTGCGCCGTGCGAGTGCCGGGCATGGTCGTCGTGCCCGTCGTGCCCACCGTGCCCGTCGTGCCCGTCGTGCGAGTGCCCGCCGTGGTCGTGCCCGCCGTGGTCGTCGTGGTCGCCACCGTCGTGGTCGTCACCGTCGTGACTGTGGCCGCCGCCGGCGGCCACCAGCGCCGGCGACCGGCCCAGGGTCCGCCGCAGCATGCCGACCCCCACGCCGGCCAGCATCAGCCCACTGGCCAGGCCGAGCCACGGATAGATGCTCTCTGGGGCCAGACTGGTCGACGCCGACAGCACGATGCCGAGCAGGAGCACGCCGGCGGTGTGGGTGGCGGTGACGGTCAGCCCGATCACGCCGGCCTGGCGCAGCGAGCCCTTTTGGCCGACGAGGTAGGCGGCCATCACCGTCTTGCCGTGGCCGGGGGCGAAGGCGTGGATGGCCCCGAGGACGAGGGCCAGACCCAGTGCGACGACGCCGAAGCCCACCGTCAGCTCCTGGCGGGCCACGAGGTTGGTGAACGAGCGGGTGGCGGCGTCGAGGCCGCGAGGCTGGGCCGCCCGTGCGCCGGCCACGATCCCGGGCACGGCCACGGCCGCCGGCCCACCTGGGCGCACCCGCACCCTGGCGTGGCGTTGGTCGGGCGGCGACGACAGGAGGTTGTCGGGGTAGGCGGTGAGCCGCTCGCTGGTGCTGGCCTGGGCGACATCGGCCGACAGCACCGTCGTGCGGTCGCCCACCGCGGTGATCTCTCGCCAGCCGACCCGGTCGGTGAACGCGGTGCTGGTGAGCTCGACGTCGCGATCGCCGCGGATCTCAGCGGTCGGCGCGGCCAGCGCGCAGGTGAGACGCAGGGTGGGCAGGCCGGCGGCGCCGGCGGGGAACATGACGCCGGCCGTCGTGACCTTCAGCGGTGCCCGCCGGCCGTCGACGGTGAGGTCGAGTCGCGGTCCGGCATCGGCGCACGCCCGGG
>JANMRJ010001172.1:0-2975 GCA_031370985.1 Acidimicrobiales bacterium | reverse complement strand
CGAAATTCAGGCTGCAGCCGGCAATGGCGAGCCCGTCGAGATCCCAGCCACGTTCGGAGCGGTCGTCGTCGCCTACAACTTGAAGGGCCTGGCGGCCCCGATCAAGATGACCCCGGACGTCGTCGCCGGGATTTTCCTCGGCAAGATCACCAAGTGGAACGATCCGGCGATCGCCGCTCAGAACACGGGCGTGGCCCTGCCTTCAACGGACATCAGCGTGGTCCATCGGTCCGACGGTTCGGGGACGACCAGCATTTTCACGACGTATCTCAGCGCGGTCAGCCAGGAGTGGGTCACCACGGTGGGCGGCGGCGACAAGAGCAAGTCGGCGGGCAAAGAGGTCGAGTGGCCGACTGGCCTTGGCGCCTCGGGCAACGAGGGCGTCACCCAGGGCATCAACCAGACCGACGGCGGGGTGGGCTACATCGAGCTTGCCTACGCGCTCAAGAACAACATTCCGTTCGCGACGATCAAGAACAAGTCCGGCAATGACATCGTTCCTTCCCTCGACTCCGTCACGGCGGGCGCCGATCTCCCCAGCTATCCTGCCGACCTCCGATTTGATCTGGTCAACACAGACGCCGCTCAGGGCTATCCGATCACCGGCACCACCTGGATCATCGTGTACAAGGACCTGTCCAAGGTGCTGAAGAGCCAGGACCGCGCGAACGCGCTGGTCGACTTCCTGTGGTGGGCCATCCATGAGGGCCAGGGCGACGCAGCGCCGCTGTTCTACGGCTCGATCCCCGCTAGTCTTCTCGCCCAGGACGAGGCCGCTGTCAAGTCGCTGAACTGGGGTGGGACGCCACTCCTTCCCTGATGGGCTGATCCCGGTCGGGAAAGCCACTCGGGAGCTCGGACCCGAGTGGCTTTCTCGACGTTTCGGAGGCGATCGTGACCACTGGCTCCCAAATGCGGGGCATCGATTCCTTGCGCAGGCGCCCCGGCCTTACCCAGGACGGCTGGTTCCGGCTGGCGCTGCGCGTCGTCGCTGCGGTGGTGGTTGCCCTTGTTCTCTGGATGATGGTCGATACCTTCTCAGAGACCGTCCCCGTCTGGGAACGGTTCGGGATCGTCGGATTCGTGACGGGAACGCGGTGGGCGCCGTCATTCAGCATCTACGGGGCGCTGCCATTCATCTATGGAACGGTCCTGACGTCGGTCATCGCGATGCTCATCGCGGTCCCGGTCGCGGTCCTGATCGCCCTGCTGATCACGGAGATCCTCCCCGCCCGGGTTCGAACCGCGGTCGCCGTCACGGTCGATCTGCTGGCGGCCATCCCATCAGTCGTCTACGGGCTTTGGGGCCTCCTCGTTCTCGTCCCGTTCCTGCGGCCGTTCGAGCAGACGGTGGCGAGCACGATCGGGACCTTCATCCCGTTCCTCGCTGGACCGACGCCTGGACCGAGCTACTTTGTGGCCGGTGTCGTCGTGTCGATCATGATCGTGCCGATCATCGCCGCCCTCAGCCGCGAGGTGTTCGGGGCGACTCCACGACTGCAGCGAGAGGCGGTCAGGGCCCTCGGTGGGACGCGCTGGGATGTCATTCGCAACGTTGTCCTGCCGATCGGTCGGAGTGGGGTCCTGGCCGCGGTCGTCCTGGGGCTCGCCCGCGCTATCGGCGAGACGATCGCCGTGACCATGGTGATCGGCAACTCCTCACGGATCGGGACGTCCATCTTCAGTCCTGGGTTCACCCTGGCATCGGTGATCGCCAACGAATTCAATGAAGCCAACCAGGAGCTTCATCCGGAAGCCCTGATCGCGCTGGGTCTCGTGCTACTGGTGATCTCGGTTCTCGTGAACGGTGTTGCGATCCTCATTCGCCAGCGTTTCGCCGGAGGGGTCGGTCGTGCAGCCTGACACCCTGGCGGCGTCGGACCGCCTGCGCGCGACGTCACGCGCGCGGCGGGCGAGGGAACGAGCCCTGGAGGTCTGTGCCTGGGCCGCATTCGGGGTGGCCCTCATCCCGTTGGTGGCGATCGGGGCATTCCTGATCGTCCAGGGGATCCGGGCCCTGTCGCTCGAGTTCTTCACGTCCGATCCACCTGGCGATCTCAGCGCGACCGGTGGCGGGATCCGTAACGCTCTCGTGGGGACACTCATGATGACCGGCCTGGCGACCCTCATCGCCGTCCCTGTCGGTATCGCCGTGGCGGTGTTCTCGCGCGAAATTGGCGGCCGTGTTGCCCTTGCCGTCCGGTTCGTGGTCGACGTCCTGGCAGGCCTGCCGTCCATTGTTGTGGGGATCTTCGTGTACTCGCTGGTGGTGGTGACGACCGGCCATTTCTCGGGCTACGCTGGTGCGGTCGCCTTGGCGGTCATCGAGTTGCCGGTCATCGTGGTCGCGACAGACGAGCTCTTGCGGCTCGCCGACCGCCGGATCGACGAAGGCACCCGCGCGCTGGGGATGCTGCGCTGGAGGTCGTTCATTGCGGTGTTCATCCCCACGGCGCTGTCGGGGATCATCACCGGGATCCTGCTGGCCGTTTCGCGAGCCATCGGCGAGACGGCCCCATTGATCTTCACCGCGCTGGGCAATAACTTCTTCACGCTCGACATGAATGAACCGGTGCAGGCCATGCCGCTGCTCATCTACCGCAATGCCCTGAACTCCGCGTTCCCGGCGGCCCGCGATCGGGCCATGGGGACGGCTCTCGTCCTCGTCCTCATGGTCCTGACCTTCAATCTCCTTGGCCGCTGGATCGCGCGCCGTGCACGTCCGGCCGACCACTGATGACCTCGAGCCAGCCCACTGTGCCCGATCCCCAGGGAGTGATTGACATGACCGCCGCGCCCACGCGATTGAAGCCGAGCCCGACGGGCGCGTTCGCCGTGGACGCCGGCGCTCAGTCCGGATCTGCCGTCCGGCTCGATCAGGTGAGCGCCTACTACGGGTCCCGCCGCGTGGTCCGCGAGGTCAGCCTGTCGGTTCGTTCACATGCCATCACCGCGATCATCGGACCGTCGGGGTG
>JANMRJ010001167.1:0-1802 GCA_031370985.1 Acidimicrobiales bacterium | reverse complement strand
GGATGATCTTCATCGGTAACTGCCGCTACCACCCGTCCGGGTTCACGCCGAGCTGGCGGGAGCGGCTCGACGACCGCCAGCTCGACATCCGGATCGTCCACGGCACCCAACCCTGGTCGCGCACCCGCCTGCTGCTGGCGGTCCTCACCGGCCGGCTCGGGAGCTGCGGCGCCTACGAGCAGCGTTTCGTGCCCAGCATCCACGTGAGGTCCCTGGATGGCAGCCTGCGCCTGGCCCGGGACGGGGAGACGTTCGACGGACCCGAGGAGTTCACCATCGCCAAGGCCGACGAACCGTTGCTGGTGTACGTCCCCGAGCCGTGAGAGCCCGGGAGCCGTGAGAACTCTGGCGGCCGGCGTGCGCCGGCGCCTCGACCCCGAGGGTCGGTACGGCCTGCGGGTCACCCTCTTCGCGCTGGCCTTCCTCCTGGTCGCCATCCCGTTCGGGTTCCTGCTCGACCAGGTCAAGAACAACGGCGTCCTCGTGCGCCTGGACACCTCCGCAGCGCGGCATCTCCACGAGTGGGTCCGACAGTCCGACAGCCTGGTGAGTCAGCTCAAGGTCCTGACCTTCTTCGGGTCGCCGGTGTGGTTCTACGTGATGGTGACGCCTGCCGTCGTCTGGGTGTGGCGCCGCGGGCACGTGCGGCTGGCCATCTTCCTCCTGGTGACGACGCTGGGCGGCGGGCTCCTCGACACCGTCGTCAAGGAGGTCGTCGGCCGGGCTCGGCCCTCCCTGATCGACCCGGTCGCCACGGCCCACGGCAAGAGCTTCCCGTCGGGCCACGCCATGTCCTCGACCTTCACCTACGGCGCGCTGCTCCTGGTGTTCCTGCCGGTGATCCCTCGGCGGTACCGGCCGCTGGCCATCGGCGGCGCCGCCGTGCTGGTGGTGGCGATCTGTATCTCCCGCCTCGCCCTCGGCGTCCACTTCATCACCGACGTGGTCGGCGGCGTGGTGCTCGGCCTGGCCTGGCTGGCGGCCTCGACTGCAGCGTTCAGCACCTGGCGGGTGGAGCGGGGCCGGCCGGCGGTCGAGGTGACCGAGGGCCTGGAACCCGAAGCCGCCGCGGACCTGTCCGTGTCAAGTCAATGTCCCCGCAGCGGTAGCGGCACCGCGTGACGTAGAGCCCGCGGGCGCCACCATGACGGGGGCCAAGGCCCGTGCCGCCTCCGGCGTGTCGGCCTGCGCGGCCAGGTCGTAGGCTGCCCGCAGCCGGCGCCGGCGGTCCAGCATGCTCACGCCCTCAGGCACACGGCCGAGGTCGCCGGTTTGGGAGCCACCGCACCCATCATGGCCGCGCGCTCGCCGGCCCGCCGGTCTCAGGGCACGGACCCCCGAGCGACGATCCACTCGGCAGGCTGTCCGGTGACCGCGGCGATGCGGTCGTAGTCCTCGTCGTAGTGCCAGACCGTCACCCCGGCCGCCTCAGCCGCGGCGGCGATCAGGAGATCGTTGACCCCGACGCTGCGGTGATGCATGGCGCGGCGGGCGAGCTGGGACTGGACCTCCTCGGCCCGAGCGGCGACATCGGCGTCGAGGGGGACCTGGTGAAGGGCGTCCAGGCTCGTGCGCAGTTGATCGTAGGCCGCGGTCCCTTGGGCCATGAACAGCACTTCGAGGCGGACGACCGGCGTGATGGCCACCCGGCCTCGGGCAATCGCGTCGTTGAACCGCTCGGCGACGTCGCCGGTGGTCGAGCGGGCCCACACGCTGGTATCGGCGAGGAGAAGCGTCACGACCGGCGGGCTTCGGCGACGAGGTCAGGGTTGGCGTCGATCAAGCGGCCGGCGGCGAGATCG
>JANMRJ010001164.1:0-1670 GCA_031370985.1 Acidimicrobiales bacterium | reverse complement strand
CGATGATCTTCGCCTCGAGCGTCTTGCCGACGTAGGGCTGCAGGTCGCGAACGCGCCGCAGCTCGACGAGCGATGCCGGCAGGAAGCCGCGCAGCCCGATGTCGAGGATCAGACCACCCTTGACCACCTCGATGACCGGGCCGGAGACGACGCCGTTGGCCTCCTTGACCCGCTCGATCGTGCCCCACGCCCGCTCGTACTGGGCCCGCTTCTTGGACAGGATCAGCCGACCCTCCTTGTCCTCCTTCTGGAGGACCAGGGCCTCGATCTTCTCGCCCATAGTAACGATCTCGTGGGGGTCGACATCGTGGCGAATCGACAGCTCCCGAGCCGGGATCACGCCCTCGGACTTGAACCCGATGTCGAGCAGCACCTCGTCCTTGTCGACCTTGACGACAATGCCGGTGACGATGTCGCCGTCGTCGAAGTTGACGATGGTGCCGTCGATGGCCTCCTCGAACGACATACCGCCGAGATCGTCGTCGACCACGCTCCTGAACGTGTACTCACCCGCCTCGTTGAAGGTGCCGGGCACGCCGGGGGCGACTGGCACAGCCGGCGCCGGCGCCGGGGCGTCGTCAACTGGGTTTTCAGGAGGTGCAGTGAGGGAAGCGGTCTGGTCGGACATGGGGTAGGTCGGCCTTCTTTCCGGGCAGGGGAGGTCGGAGGGCGCGACGGTCGCGACTCTCCGCAGAGCGATCCTACCAGTCGGGCCGCGAAGACCGTGGGGCTGAGCCGGCGCCGGACGGTCAGCTCACGCGCTCGGCTCAGGTTGGCTCGCCAACGATCGTAGACGCCCGACAACCAATGGCCGCGGCCGCCGCTACGCAGATCCCTTCCATGGTGGCCGGCGCCGCCTTTCCCACACGGCGGACAAGTCTCGCTCGCGGGAGAAGCTGGATGTTGTCGAGATTCACGACGGAGTGCCGGTGCATGCCATCGGCCTCGCTCAGCTCAACCTCGGTCGACAGGCCCCGGATCGTCGAGGTGACCGGCCCGACGATCACCGAGTGCAGGAGCCGCCCGAGGGGATCGCGCGTGAGCACGACGACCGGTCTCCGCTTGTCGAGCTGCGCGAGCCAGATGTCGCCCCGCCGGGGCGCTGGCGGCGTCACTCGCCCTCGGGCCAGTCCGCGTCCCAATCGGTGTCGTCGGCCAGTGCGGTCCAATCAGGCGGAGCCTGCCCAAGGGCCACCTCCTCGTCGGTCGAGGGCACGGCGGCATAGGCCTCAATGTCCCGCCGGAGCCGCTCCCGCCTGATGACCTCGGAGATCGCCATGTCGACCGCAGCGGAGGCCGAGCCCGCCCCCAACAGGGCGCGAGCCTCGGCCAGCTTGGCTCGGTCGATGGTAAGTGTCGCCTTCTGCTTCGCCATACCCTTCATACTACCGCGATGCCGTATATCGCCGCTGCTGGCCCGGGAGCTGGCGCCAGTTAACCTGCTGTGCACGCGAGGCCACCCGGGATCGACTACCACAAACGTCGAGAGCACCGGAAAAGTCATCCGGGGTCCGAACAGCAACACCGAGGCGACCGTGTGTACATCCGTTTCGGTTGCGTGTGACGACGGGATCCGCTCCGCGGGTCGATCCTACCGGCCGCCCCCAGTGCGATGGTCGGGCGCGCAGGCGAGGCGGGGGCACAACACCCTCGCCTCGCCTGCGCTACGG
>JANMRJ010001136.1:0-6141 GCA_031370985.1 Acidimicrobiales bacterium | reverse complement strand
TGGGCGGCGACCTGAGCGCCAGCCTGAGCGGCGGCGGCGGCCTCAGGCGCCGGCGTCAGGCGCCGGCGTCAGGCGGCGGCGAAGGGCCGGCGAACCGGCGCCGGCTCCGCCGCGTCGTCACGCCGCCACACGGCCACGATCTCGGCGCTGCGGATGCTGGCCACGCGCACGCTCCAGCAGTCGACCACGCTGCGGCCGTCGAGGGCGAAGAACGTGGTGAACTGGCCGTCGGGCTGGTAGGCGTCGGCGCCCTCGATGACCTCGACGGTGCCGTCCTTGAGCTTGATTTCGAAGCTGGTCATTGGTCGACCTTACGACGGGCCCCCTGTGCGGAGGAAGCCCAACGACGTGAGGATTCTCGGTGGAAAACCTGTGACTATGTGGTCGTCGCCGGCGCCGGCGGGCGGGGCGATGCCCTGGTCACCGCCGGTCAGCCAAGCCGGCGGACGGTCAGCGGCCGCACCTCGGCGATGCGTTCGAAGTCGGCTGCCTTCCGGGTATTCGGGACGTGGGCGACGCCGAGGTCGTGATGGAGGGCGGTCTCGGCGATGAGGAGGTCGGGGATCGGGATCCGGTTCCACATGCCGTGGTGGTGCGCGAGATCTCGCTGCAGGACCAGCGCCCGCTCGACCACATCAGGCGGCGCGGACACGATCCCGAAGCTGGCATGCAAGTCGGCCTTCAACACGTCGTAGTCGCGTGCGGACTGGGCCGAGTAGAGACGCTCTAGCTCGCCGACCAGGCAGACGAACAACGACCCGGTCAGCTCGGCCAGCCCGACGGCGAACGCGCTGTCGCGAGCACGGACCGCCGCGCTCTTATCGAGGATCCAGCCCCTCACCGCCACATGTCATGACTGGCCAGGACATCCAGGTCGACGTAATCGCCGAGCCGGAGGAGGGCATCCATCTGCATCCGAGCCCGGTGCTGCGTGGCGTCCTCCGCTGCGTCGGCGGCCCGTCGCAAGGCCTCCTCGACCGTGGCCCTGGTCGTAGGTTCTCCCAGCGCCTGCTTGGCGCGCGCCAGCAATTCCTCGTCGATCTCGATTGTCGTCCGCTTCACCATGCACACACAGCAGCCGGGCGATGTGTACTCATGCCGACTCAGAGCTTGGTCAGGGCTTTGCGCATGTTGCGGACGGCCTGGGCGATGCGCTGCTCGTTCTCGATGAGGGCGAAGCGCACGAACCCGTCACCCGTCGGGCCGAAACCGACGCCGGGCGAGGTCGCCACCTTGGCCTCCTCGACCAGGTACGACGAGAAGGCCAGGGAGCCCATTTCCTTGTACGGCTCGGGGATCGGCGCCCAGGCGAACATCGTGGCCTTGGGCTTGTCGATGTGCCACCCGATGCGCTCCAGGCCGTCGCACAGGGCGTCGCGCCGGTTCCAGTAGATCTGGTTGACTTCCTTTGGGTAGTCGGGGGCCTCGTTCATGGCCACGATGGCCGCGATCTGGACGGGCTGGAACGTGCCGTAGTCCAGGTACGACTTCAGCTTGCCCAAGGCGGCGACGATCTCGGGGTTACCCACGCAGAAGGCCACCCGCCAGCCGGCCATCGAGAACGACTTGGTCAGCGTGTAGAACTCGACGGCGACATCCTTGGCCCCCGGCACCTGGAGGATCGACGGCGGCTCGTAGCCGTCGAAGGCGGTGTCGGAGTAGGCGAAGTCGTGCACGAGGATCACGTCGTGCTCCTTGGCGAACGCGACAAGGCGCTCGAGCCAAGGCAGGTCGACGCACGTGGTCGTCGGGTTGTGAGGGAACGAGAGCACGATGACCCGGGGCCGCGGCCAGGCATTCTCCCAATCCTCCAGGAGGTTGGCGAAGAAGTCCTCATCGGGGCCCAACGGGATACGCCGGACATCGGCGCCGGCGAACAGCGGGGCGTAGATGTGGATCGGGTACGACGGCGTGGGCACCATGGCCGTATCGCCCGGCCCCAGCAGCACCCACATGAGGTGGGTGAGGCCCTCCTTGGCGCCGATGACGTTGATGACCTCTTTGTCAGGGTCGAGCTCGACGCCGAACTTGCGCAGGTAGAGGTCGGCCGCCGCGGCCCGCAGCTTGGGGATGCCCCGGCTGGCCGAGTAGCGGTGGTTGCGGGAGTTGCGGGCCGCCTCGGCCAGCTTCTCCACCGCAATGTCGGGCGACGGGATGTCGGGGTTGCCGAACCCCAGGTCGATGACATCGTCGCCCGCCCGCCTGGCTGCCATCTTCAGCGAATCGATGATGGTGAAGACGTACGGCGGCAGAGCGTTGATCCGGCGGAACTCCATGGGGGACAAACCTACCGGTAGGCAGCAGACGCCTCCGAGAGGATTTCGACAGCCCCCTCGTCGGTGCCCACGTCGAGGGGCGCGCAGATGGCCCACGAGGCGCCGGCGGCCGCCAGGGCGTCGAGGTGGCGGTGCAGATCCTCGACGGTGCCCGACACCAGCCCGGGACGGGTGCCATGCGCCCGCAGCTTGGCGTCGGCCTCGGCTTGGCTCCGCCCGATCAGCACCTGCCCGGCCCACGTCACTGCCCGCCCGGGGGCGACGGTGGCCGCCTCGCCGGCGAAGGTGGCGGCGTCGGCGCCCCAGCTGTTCCAGCCATCGGCCTCCGCCGCAGCATCACGGATGCGCTCCGACCGTCCGCCGACCCATGTCGTCACGCCGGCGGCCCGCAGCTCCCGGCAGCATGCGACGACCGAAGCCAGGCGCTCGGCGATCGGCGCGAACCGAACCCCGTAGGCCTCGTTCTCCTCCCGGTTGAGGGCGTCGCCGGTGCCCAGGGCGGCGATGAACCGGTCGCCGGCCATCCGGCGCAAGGACACCAGGGTGTGCACCAGGACGGCGTCGGGCACGAGGCCGACCCGGGCGACGAGCGGGCCGAGGGCGACCCGGTCGGTCTCGGCAACCAGCGCCCCGAGGAGGGTTGTCGAGTGGAGCGCCGGCCGCATCCGCTGGCCCAAAGGCCAGAGGTGGTCGAACACGAAGATGCCATCGATGCCGGCCGCCTCGGCCCGGCGGGCCGTCGCGATGGCGGCCTCGGCGTCGTGGCGAAACTGTGGGTGGGTGACGCCGATGCGCACGGTCTGCAGGTGGCGCCGGGTTCGGGGCCCTGGTTGATATAGCGCCGGACGAACTCAGCCAGACGCGGGTCGCTCACGGACTCGAGGCGCAACTGGCGACCCCACGCGGTGACCACAACAGGCACCGACAACCCGGTGTCCCAGCGCGACACCAGAATGTGATCGCGACTGCGGGCCAGCGTGGCGAGCAACCCGATGTCAGCCGCCGGCAGGTCGGGCCGGTAGGCAACCCAGACGGCGCCGTGCTCCAGGGAGTGGACCGCCTTCTCGTTCGGCACCGCCACCTCGTAGAACGCGCACGCCTGCCACATCGGGTTGTGGGTCCCCCCGACCGGTGGGGACTGCGGGTAGGTCAGCGGCCCCTCGGCGTGACCGGCCTCGACGGGAAAGGTCTGCTCGCCCTGGATAGGAGCGCGGGTCGTGACGGTGGTCGCCGGCGCGCCCGCCGCGGTCGACGGAGTCGCCTGGCGGGCCACGGTGGACCCGTCGTCACCGCCGCCGCAGGCAGCGAGCAGCACAGCAAGGACGGCGAACACGGGGAACCATCGGCGGGACACGGCAGGGATGGTAGGCGGCCCCGAACAGAAGGGGCCGCCGGCCGCCGGGGGCTGGGGAACCCGGCGACCAGCGACCTTCCTACGGTACACAACCCGGGGCCGGCGTCGTGCTCTCGGACGATGTCGACTCATGCTCCCGAACTATGCCGTCTCACCTTCGCGAACTATGTCGAAAAGGCAAGCAGCGCCGATGGCGCCGGCATGCTCCCCCAGGGTCGCGGGGACGACGGCGATGGGCGGGCGATGGACGGAGCTGGCGAGCAGTCCGGCGAACGCGGTCCGCACCGGGCCTAGCAGGAGCTCCCCGGCCTCGATGAGCCCGCCGCCAAGCACGAAGGCATGAGGGTCGAAGGCATTGGCCAGGTTGGCCAACCCGAGGGCGACCCACCAGGCCAGCTCGACCAGCACCGCCTGCGCCTCGGCGTCGCCCTCGGCCGCGGCGGCGGTGACGTGCTCCCCGTGGACCTGGGCCGCGTCGCCGCCGGCGAGGGCGAGGACCCGCGTCGCCCGCCCCTCTGCCGCCGCCCGCTGGCCCAGCCGGCCGAGCCCGCCGCCCGACGCGAACCGCTCCCAGCAGCCCCGTTGGCCGCACGGGCAGGGCGGACCGTTCGGGTCGACCACCATGTGGCCGATCTCCCCGGCGAACCCGTTCGCGCCCCGCATCAGGACGCCGCCGGCCACGATCCCGCCGCCGATGCCGGTACCCAGCGTGGCCAGGATCACGTCGTCGTAGCCCTGGGCCGCGCCGACCTGGCGCTCGCCCCAGCACGCGCAGGTGGCGTCGTTGTCGACACGGACAGCCACGCCGAGCCGGGCCTCAAGCTCGGCCTGGATGGGCAGGTCGACGACACCCGGCAGGTTGGGCGCGAACCGGAGAACGCCGGCCCGGTCGACCAGGCCCGGCACACCAACACCGATCCCACGCACCCCCGCGGCTGTCCCCCCGACGGCCGACGCCACCTCGGCCAGGGCGTCGAGCACCGCGGTCTCCCCCGCCGGCGTCGGCACCCGGTGCTCGCCGACGACCCTCCCGTCCTCGAGCGCCACCGCCAGGCACTTCGTGCCGCCCAGGTCGACCCCTACGGTGCGCACGCGACGGCCGGTCAGTACCGGAGGAGGGCGCCGATCCGCCCCATCACGTCGAGGTCGGCGTTGTCCCGGCAAATGGCCACCCGGCACGCCTGGGCGAGGGCGTCCTCGACCGCCTCCTCCACCACGTCGTCCACCTGCTCCATCTCGGCCGCGCACAGCGGGCACTGCCGGCCGAGCGTGCCGACCCACGCGCAGGAGGGGCATCGCCAGCCCGGCGCTTCGAAACCCTCGGACACGACCAGGGTGTCGACCCGCCGGGCGACGAGGGCCTCGAGGACCGCCTGCAAGCCGCCGGCGCCTCCGGCACCCGACCCAACCGCCTGGCGCAGCCGGGCCACGACTGCCGCCTCCCGCTCCCGCTCCACGCCGGCTTCAACCGCCTCAGCCGCCTGGCGGATCTCGTCGTCGGTGGCGTGGACGGCCAGGTGGACCCGGCCGGCGAGGCGCTCAGAGAGGTAGGCGTGCAGGTCGCGCTCGACCTCGGCCGTGACATCGTCAGGGCCGCACAGGACGAGATGGTCGAAGCCCTGGTCCTGGTAGAAGGCGAACGCGGCCGCGGCAGCGTGGCGCAGGTGGCGCTGGGCGGCCTCGGCGGCGTGGCCGGCGACCTGGTCCTTGCCGAGCTGGCCACCATCGTCGTCGTGACGGGGCAGCAGGTCGAACTGTTCCTGCTTGTCGAGCAGCTCTCCCTGCTGGAACAGGAACAGGCGAGCGCGCTGGCGGTCGACAAGCAGCACGGCGAACCGCTCGTGGCGGGCGACCACGGCCTCCAGCTCACGGACGTAGGGCGTGTGGTTCACAACCAGCCGGTCGCGCACCGGCACGGCCAGCTCGACGACCTGCCAAAAGTCATGCGCTGAGCAGGAGAACATGGCCAGGCCCCGGACGTGCGAACGGTCGATCCCGGCCCGCACGTGGGCCTCCATGCGGTCGAGGTCGGCGCACACCGAGGTCTGACCCTCCTGGTGGTGGCGCTCCCGGACTGGGCGGACAATGCGCTCCAGGGCTACTTCGACATCACGCGACCGGATGCGTGTCCGACCGTCGACATCAAGGTACAGCGAGGTTACCGGGGCGTCCTCGCCCTTGAAGCCCGCCAAATCACGGATCCTGCTCTCGTTGATCGGCATGGGGCGATCGTAGGCCGGTCCCGCCCCGCCTTGGATCAGCGGCCCGGGCCGGGAACGTGCCGTGGCGTGCCGCCCACAGGCCGCAGAGGCCCAGCCCCCACATCGGCACGAGGGCGCCGGCGGCCAGGCTGGTGTACGGCTGGGCGCCGGCGGTGGCCAGGGCCACCACCACCTGCACGGCCAGGGACCCGAGCAGGCTGCGCTTGACCGCCGGGGGCGTCGGTGGGCCGGTCAAGAACCAGATCTGGGCCAGCTCCATCTGGTCGGTGCGGCTGCGGCCGGCGACGAG
>JANMRJ010001049.1:0-3299 GCA_031370985.1 Acidimicrobiales bacterium | reverse complement strand
CCTCTGGCCAGCAAGACATAGCCGAGGTGGGTGGCCACCGCCTCCTCGGGCGTTGGCCGGCGGCGCGCCTGGCGCTGGGCCTCGCAGAGCCTGCTCACGCCAGCGATGAAGTCCTGGGTCGACAGCTCCCCGCCCAGCCCGTCGCCATCCGGTCGCCCGGGCGACTGGGTGCCCAGATCGACCATGACCCGGCACCCCGAGACCCACACCCGGCACTGCCCGGTGCCGGCGGGGGCGAAGGCGTCGACCTCGCGGTGCAGGGTGGCGAGCATCTCGAGGTACGCCACGAGCACCTCGGCCGCGGGCGTGGCCGCATTGGCCAGCACCTTGAGGTGAGCCACGACGGCGTCGACGAAATCGCTGGTCTCGGGCAGGTCGTCGACCAGCTCGGCCAGGACCGTGAACGCCTCCTCGCGCAGCCCTGGGATGGAGCGGTCCTTGCGGAGCCGGTAGGGGTTCTTCTGCCGGTAGGCGCTGTCGTCGTTCCTGTTGGCGTGAACCGTCCGGACCAGGTAGGCAAAGGAGCCGGCGTGGATCAATGCGGCCCGCCGGAGGGTGCCGCCGTCGAAGCTGGCGACGGCGGCCGGGCCGACGAGCCCGGCCTGATGGTGCCGGGCAGGGCGGTACTTGGTTGAGTGTCTCATCACCATCTCCTTCAGTGGGCCGTGCCCGAAGGCACCGTGTCGGGGCAGCGCAGGGCAGGGTTGTAGGACGCGAAGACCCCGGCCGGGTTGGTCTTCCACACCCACACGTGGAGGTCGAAATGGACAGGCATCCCGGGGACGTGCCCGGCCATGGGCCCGTTGAAGGGCTGGCCGAACGCCGCCGGGCGGTCGCCACTGGTGGTGAGGTCCTGGTCCGCATCGGCCACCCAGTACTCGACCCCGACCAGTCGAAGTCCCCTGCCCTCGGGCATGTACAGCAGGATGTCGGGACGCTCGGGGTCGACCACGCCATCGTTCATCAGCCTGGCGTTGGCATAGTGGATCCCCATGGCGCCGACCCCGGGGCTGGCGATGCAGCCGGTGATCGGCTGGTAGCCGTCGCGCTCGGCTCTCGCCACGCTGAAGTAGCGAGCCGTGGCCAGTTGCACCCTGGCCAGCTCGAGTCTGATCGACGGCGTGGTCTGTGCCGAGGCCGGTGGACCGACGCTCGTCAGCAGGCCAGCCGCCAGGACGCCGCTCATGAGCCAGGCCACGTGTCGCCACCGCCGCTCGGCAGATCGCTCACCCCGGGCCCGCCGGCGCGTCTCGGAGTCCTCGGCGTCGATCGGCTGCGCCGTCGAGACCCTCACTCGGCCGGGTTGCGGCTTGATCGCGGGCCGCTTGCGGTCGATTGTCACACCGGATTCGACCTGCTCTCCGGCTTGAGTTTCCTCTTGCATTTCGTTCCCCCTCCAGAGGGCCTGGGTGGCCTTCCAGGCCCTCTGTCGCAGGCGGTGCCGGTGCGGTTACGGAGTGTTGGTGGCCGCACCATCGGCGAGCATGGAGGCTCGGCTTGCATGTTGAGGCCGACCGACCGACACGACAGCATCGCCAGATTCCCTCTCGGACCGTGCCGAGTCGGGTGCGAGCGGGCGCCAAGCCGGGTCTACCCGTCTCGTCTTCGCCAAGGAGTTCAGCCTGAGTTCACGCAGCACGCCACCTCCTTACGGACCTCGCGGAGCGCCTCGACAGGCTGGTGACTCGTCCCGGTCACGGGGGCGTATGCGGTGCATACCTGAAGGCTGCCGATCGACATGCTTGTCGTGTCGGTTGGCTCCGACCCCCTGGCGGGCGACACTCGGCCAGACTTCGACATGCAGCGCCGCGCCAACAGCCCGGGGTTCGGCGGCATCGGCTTATGCCCACCGGGCTCTGCGTGATGCGGTTACCGCGCCACCGCCATGGGGACATTGGCTTGACACGGGCAGGTCCATTTCTCGATCCTGCCGGGTTCGGTGGCCAAGAACCGTCACCTGCTCGGCCCTACCGTCGCCCGACCGAGGCGGGGCCGACGCTGTTCGATGGCGCCGGGGCTCTCGGCGACATCGGCGTGGGTGACGCGCTATTCCGCCGCCCATGCCTCCTGGTCAGCGTCGATCTCCGCCACCAGGGCCTGGAACGTCGGATCGGCCAGGTCGTCGGCGGCCCCCTCCTTCCAGTCCATCCACCCGTCCTCCGGCGTGGTGCTGGCGCTCACCGCCACGCCGCGGCCCTGACCCCCGGGTCGTCGAGATCGGCGAATGTGACTGCGAACCGGGCCAGGTCTGCGAACCGGGCCAGGTCGTCGACCATCACGGGTCTCGCCGACGGGTCGCTGCGCAGGTCGGAGTCATCGGTCGGAACGGTGCCATCGTCGCTGAGCGTGGACATCTTCCCCTTCGGTCGTCGCACAGGCGACGGTAGTCCGCCGTCACACAACGGATTCGGGTAAACAGTCGCTGTGGCGGGTCCTCGGGGTTACTCGGCTGGGACCCGTGCCGCCCTCGCCTTGCTGTCCCGGGGCCTCTGCTACCCCGACTGCGAGCGGCCAAACCCGATCACCGGACTCCCGGGCCGGCGAGCCCTACGTCGATTACCAGATCGCCCACATCCGGGACGCAAAGCCGGGCAACCGCTTCGACCCGAACATGACCGACGACGAGCGGCGGGCATTCGCCAACCTGGTGCTGCTGTGCAAGCCCTGCCACGACCTCGTGGACAAGGTCCACCCCCAGGAGTACCCGACCACGCGGCTGGAGGCGTGGAAGCACGACCGGGAGTCCTTCGCCGGCATGGGATTGGCGGCGATCGGTGGGATCGACGAGGCCACGCTTGCCGACCTGCTCATCGCAGCGGTCCGGGACGCCCTCGGGAACCCCGAGGTCACGGTCACTGAGGCCGGCGGGCTGGTGACGACCACCTTTGGCGGCGTCCCCCGACTTCTGCCACTGGAGCCGGCCACCGTCGTCCCAGCGCGGCGGCAGAGCCCACCCGGCTCGTACAGACCAGCTCGGGGGTGGTGCCCTTTACGTGCATCAGGACCAGCGGGCAGCACTGTTGGACCGGGCCCTCGACGGTGAGGCGTTCCGCCCGCATTGTCGGAGGCAAGGGCGGGTCGGGCAAGACCCGCCTGGCCGTGCAACTGTGCGAGGACCTGGCCCCGCTTTGGCTGGGTCCGCGGGCTGCTCCAGCCAATCGTCCACCAGTGAGAGCTCGAGGCCCTGGTCGCCACGCGGATGTCGAGGCAGGTCGTCATCGACTACGCCGAGACGCGCGCCGACCATGGCGAGCGTCATCCTCGACGAGATGCCCCTCGACCAGCACGGGCGCGACGAG
>JANMRJ010001043.1:0-1347 GCA_031370985.1 Acidimicrobiales bacterium | reverse complement strand
CACCCCGCGGGCGGTCGAGGCCTAGGCCATGCAGTACCCCGTCAACCTCACCCTCGACGGCCGGCGCTGTCTGGTCGTGGGCGGCGGCAAGATCGCCCTGCGCAAGGTCGAGGGCCTCCTGGCCTGCGGCGGCCGGGTGCTGGTGGTGGCGCCGGCGGTCGTGCCTGAGCTGCTCGCTCTCGACGGGGTGACCTTCGAGCAGCGGCGTTGGCGACCGGAGGACCTCGGCGGCATGTGGCTCGTCATTGCCGCCACCGACGTGCCGGCGGTCAACCGGGCAGTCTTCGCCGCCGGCCAGCAGGCCGGTGTGTGGGTCAACGGAGCGGATGACCCCGCCAATTGCTCCTTCACGCTGCCGTCGGTGGTCCGCCGGGGTGACCTTCAGGTCGCGGTGTCAACGGCGGGCCGCAGCCCGGCGCTGGCCACCTGGCTGCGCCGGCGCATCGAGGGCGAGATCGGCCCCGAGTACTCGACGCTGCTCGACCTCCTGGCCTCCGAGCGCGACTCCCTGAAGGCGGCCGGGCGGTCCACTGAGGGCCTCGACTGGAACTCCGCGCTGGACTCCGACATGCTCGACCTCATCCGTACCGGTGACCTGGCCCATGCACGAGAGCGTCTGCAGACGTGTCTGTCGTCGTCGTCGGACTAAGCCACCGCACCGCCCCGCTCGACCTGCTCGAGCGCATGGCGATGCGGGATGAGCGCCTGCCCAAGGCCCTGGCAGACCTGTGCGCACGGGACTTCGTGAGTGAGGCCGTCGTCCTGTCGACCTGCCACCGCGTCGAGGTCTACGCGGTGGCCGAGCGCTTTCACGGCGCCATGGCCGATGTCCGCCACTTCCTCTCTGAGCTGTCCTTCGTGCCGCCCGAGGACTTCTCCGACCACCTGTACGTCCACTACGACGACGCCGCGGCCGCCCACCTGTTCGCGGTGACCGCCGGCCTCGACTCCGTCGTGGTGGGGGAGACGCAGATTCTCGGGCAGGTGCGTGACGCCTGGGAGCTGGCCCGCAGGGAAGAGGCGGCCGGCAGCCGGCTCTCCCTGCTGTTCCGCCAGGCCCTCGAGGTCGGCAAGCGGGCCCGCACCGAGACGGCGATCGCCCGGGGGATCACGTCGCTCTCGCAGGCGGCGGTGGCCATGGCCGCCGATCGGCTGTCGACGCTGGCCGAGCGCAACGTCGTGGTGCTGGGTGCCGGCGAGATGGGCGCCGGCCTGGTCGACGAGGTGGCCGAGGCCGACGTTCCCGGCAGCCAGGTCACCGTGGCCAACCGCACCTGGGCCCGGGCCCAGCAACTGGCCGAGCGGGCCGGCGGCCGGGCCGTCGACCTCGACGGGCTGGCCGACGCC
>JANMRJ010001037.1:0-9626 GCA_031370985.1 Acidimicrobiales bacterium | reverse complement strand
GGACCTCGACGCCGGCCTGGCCCGCTGCAGCCTGGCGAAGCTCCTTGAGTAGACCCGGCCGTGAGCGCAGGTCACGACGGGTGGCGTTGGAGAGAGCCAACGCCTGGAGAAGCGGGAGAGTGGCGGCAAGGGCCTCGGGGCCGAGGACACTGCTGGCGCTGGTCACCGCCCGGGTGACACCGACCAGGCAGGAGAGCGAGGCCAGCAACTCGGCCACGTCCTGAGCCAGCCGGCGCTCGCTGGACGCGGCCTCTGCGAAGCCAAAGTCGATGATCCACGGCTGGCCGTCGACATCCAGGACGTTGGCCAGCCGAAGATCCCGATGGGCGATGCGCGCCGCCCGCAGCTTGGCAACCTCACCCCACACCGACAGGAGGAACGTGTCGTCCACCGCCTCAGAGTGGGCAGTGTCAAGCCCTCGTCCCTGTAGCCGGGCCTGGGCCAGCAAGGCGGTGCCGTCGGCCGCGGTGGTGGCCGTCACGACCGCGGGGACGCGCACCCCCGCCCGCGCGGCCAGCAGCGACAGGTAGGCCTCGTGCTCGATCTGCTGTTTGGGCGTAGCGAAGGGCGATTCGTCCTCCACGTGGCGAAGAGCCAAGTAGCGCCAGCCCTTGAAGAGCAGGTCGGCGTCGCGCTGGGTTCGGTGCGCCCCAGACGAGGTGGAACACTGCTCCAACTATCCAGCCGAGTGCCGCCCCGCCCACTACGTCGACCGGGAGGTGGGCGCCGACGTACATCCTCGCCAGGCCCACCACGGCCACGACCGCCCACGCTGCCCGCCAGCCCCGTCGGCCCAGGTGAGGACCGGCCGCGGTGGCCAGGGCGGCCGCCACTGCCACATGTCCCGACGGGAAGCCCAGGCCGGTTGCCTCGGCCCCCCGTACCAGCACCCCGGCGAGCAGCGACCCAGGACGGCCACGGCCCACGAGCTCCTTCGTCACCTTCGCCAGGAGCCAGGCGGCTGACCCGGCGGCGGCAAGATCCCGTGCCAGGCGAGGGCGGTGAGCAACGAGTGCGGCGATTGCCGCTACCGGGACGGCAGCCACCGAGCCCGCCTGCATGGCGACAACCACAGGACCCTCGAGGATCCGCGGCAGGTCGTTGACCAGACGGAACACATCGGTCTCCAACCGCCCCACCCGGCGGGAACGTACGCTCGCCACGCCCGCGAGAAGGCCCACAGCGCCTGCGGCGACGCGTACGAGGTCACCCGGATGGCGGACCGTTCCTGTGTCGCGGTGCAACGAAGCCCGGAGGGTTTGGGCCAGGCGACCTCTCACAGGAATACCTCCCTTCGCCGGCTCTCCACGGCCGGACGCTAACAACCCCGCCGGGGTGGGCCGGACCCCGCCCGGGTCGGTCGCTCTAGGGGATTTCCCCTACGGCCCCAAGAATTTCCCCTATGGCGGTAGTGCTAATCTCTAGAGGTGAGCGTTGCCCCTCTGTTCGAGATCCAGGGACTGCACGTTGAGGTCGACGGGAAGCAGATCCTCAAGGGCGTCGACCTCACGATCCTGCCCGGCCAGGTGGCCGCCCTCATGGGCCCGAACGGCTCTGGCAAGTCGACGCTGGCCAACACCCTGCTCGCCCACCCGGACTATACGGTCACCGCCGGCCGCATCCTGTTCAAGGGTGAGGACATCACGTCGTGGCCCACCGACGTGCGAGGGAAATCGGGCCTGTTCCTGGCCTTCCAGTACCCCGAGGAGATCCCTGGCGTCTCGGTGATCCAGTTCCTGCGCCAGGCGCTGTCGGCCCGGAAGGGGATCGACCTGTCGATCCTCGAGCTGCGGCTGGCCATCATGAGCTGGATGGGCCGCCTGGGCATCGACCCCGCCTTCGGTGACCGGTACCTCAACGAGGGCTTTTCCGGCGGCGAGAAGAAGCGCAACGAGGTGCTGCAGATGGCCATCCTCGAGCCCGAGTTCGCCGTGCTCGACGAGACCGACTCCGGCCTCGATATCGACGCCCTGAAGGTCGTCTCCAAGGGCGTGCAGGAGGTGCGGGCCGACCGCCCCGACCTCGGCGTGCTGGTCATCACCCACTACCAGCGCATCCTCCAGTACCTGGCGCCCGATGTGGTGCACATCCTGGTCGACGGGCGGATCGTGGCCAGCGGCGGCATGGACCTGGCCGACCAGTTGGAGCAGGAGGGCTATGAGGCATGGCGGGGGCCTTCGGGAGGGATATCGGTTTGAGCCTCGATGTCGCCACCGTCAAGAAGGACTTCCCGATCCTCGAGCGCGACATGGGCGGTCACCGCCTCGTTTTCCTCGACTCGGCGGCCAGCTCCCAGAAGCCCCGGGCCGTCCTCGACGCCATGGACCACTACTACGCCACGTCTCACGCCAACGTGCACCGGGGCGTCTACACCATCGCCGAGGAGGCCACCCAGGCCTACGAAGCGGCCCGCTCGAAGGTGGCCCGGTTCATCGGTGCCCCGTCGAGCAGGGGCGTGGTCTTCACCAAGAACGCCACCGAGGCCATCAACCTCGTCGCCCACTCCTACGGGCGCTCCGTCCTGGCCCCCGGCCAGGCCGTGTTGCTCAGCGAGATGGAGCACCACGCCAACCTGGTGCCGTGGCTCATGCTGCGGGAGGAGCGCGGCGTCGAGTTGCGCTTCCTGAAGATCGACGACAACGGCCAACTGGTCCTCGGCGATCTCGACCGCCAGCTCGACGGTGTCGGCCTGGTGGCGGTGACGGCCATGTCCAACGTGCTGGGCACCCTCAACCCGGTGGCCGAGATCGCCGCCGCGGCCCACGTCGCCGGCGCGGTGGTGCTGGTGGACGCCGCGCAGTCCGTGCCTCATGCGGTCACCGACGTGGCCGCCATGGGGTGTGACTTCCTGGCCTTCTCGTCGCACAAGATGTGCGGCCCCACCGGCATCGGTGTGCTGTGGGGGCGTGAGTCGCTGCTGGAGACCATGCCGGCGTTCCTGGGCGGCGGGGAGATGATCCGCGATGTCCGCCTCGACGGGTGGACGCCCAACGAGATCCCCTGGAAATTCGAGGCGGGCACGCCGCCCATCGCTGAGGCCATCGGGCTCGGCGCGGCGATCGACTACCTCACTGACCTGGGCATGGAGGCCGTTCGTGAGCACGAGGTCGCCCTGACCGCGTACGCGCTGTCCACCCTCACCGAGCGCCACGGCGCCGACCTGCGCATCTTCGGCCCCCCCAACCCGCACGACCGGGGCGGCGTGATCTCCTTTACCTACCGCGATGTCCACCCCCACGACCTGTCCCAGGTGCTGGACAGCGCCGGCGTGTGCATCCGCGCCGGCCACCACTGCGCCCGGCCGCTGATGCGCCGGCTCGGCGTCACCGCCACGTCCCGGGCGTCGTTCTACGTCTACAACGACGAGGCCGATGTCGACGCGCTGTCCGAGGGCCTCGTGGCCGCCGCCGACATCTTCGCCCTCTGATGGCCGGCCTCGAAGACCTCTACCGCGAGATCATCCTCGACCACTACCGCAGTCCGCGGAACCGGGGCCAGCTGCCCAGCCCGCCGGCCCAGCGCGTCGAGGGCTTCAACCCCCTCTGCGGCGACGAGGTGGTGCTCTACGTCGAGATCGACGACACCGGGCGGGTGACCGACATCAAGGTCGACGGTCAGGGCTGCTCGATCAGCCAGTCCTCTGCGTCGATGATGACGGCGGCGGTGAAGGGTCGGACCGAGGCCGAGACCCGGGACCTGATCCGGGCGTTCAAGGCGATGATGTCCATCCACGAGCGGGGCCTCGATGGCGGCGACGATGGCGGCGGCGACGATGGCGGCGACGATGGAGGCGCGGTGGCGCCCGATCCCGCCGTCGACATGGGCGAGCTGGAGGCGCTTCGGGGCGTCGTGAAGTTCCCGGTCCGGATCAAGTGCGCCACCCTGTCCTGGAACACCCTGGTCCAGGCCTTCGACGAGGCCAGTTCGCACGGGGTTGGATCCCGCGGGGTTGGATCCCATTAGGTTCGGTCGGATGCGACGATTCGTTGGATTGCTGGGGCTGATCGGCGCGCTGGCCGTCGGTGGCTGCGGGGGAGGCTCTGATGCCGAGAAGGCGGCACCGACCACCACGGTGCCGGCAACCATCGCTGGCGTTGGTAACGACCAGGCGGGCACCCCCTTCTGCGGGCTGGCCCGGACCCTCGAGCCGAAGCTGACGGCCGTGATCGTCAACCTGAGCGACAAGGTCAAGCTGAAGGCGGCGGCGGCCGACGCCGAGTCGGTGATCTCCCAGGCCCAGAGCACGGCGCCGGCGGAGATCAAGGCCGATGTCAAGACCCTGGCCACCACCGCCGGGGCGGTGCTCGCCGCGCTGCGCAAGAACGACTTCGACATCGCCAAGACCCCCGAGTTGTCCAAGCTGCAGGAACCCGGGTTCCTGACTGCCTATGCCAACGTGAACCGTTTCACCCGAGCCCACTGCGGCGTCGGCTGAGGCGGCCCTCGTGAACGGCGATCATCTCCGGTCGCTGCTCGCATCCGACCGGACCGTGCTCATGCCGGGCATCTGGGATGCGCTGTCCGCCCGTCTCGCGTCCGACGCCGGCTTCGAGGTCCTGTTCCTCTCGGGCTTCGCCACCGCGGCCAGCCACCTCGGCCTTCCCGACTTCGGGTACCTCACCCAGGCCGAGATGGCCGATGTCGCCCGGCGGGCCTGCCGCACCGTCGGCGGCTGCGCGGTCGTCGTCGACGGCGACACCGGCGGGGGGAACGCCCTCAACACGATTCGCACTGTCGAGCTGTTCGAGGCCGCCGGCGGCGCCGGCATCTTCCTGGAGGATCAGGTCTGGCCCAAGAGGTGCGGGCACATGGCCGGGAAGCGCGTCGTGGCCCGTGAGGACTGGCTGGGCAAGCTCCAGGCCGCCCTCGACCACCGCGGGAAGCTGTTCGTCGTCGCCCGTACCGATTCTCGGCAGGCCCTGGGTCTCGACGAGGCCATCCTGCGAGCCCGTATGGCCGCCGAGCTGGGCGTCGACGCGGTGTTCGTGGAGGCGCCCGAGTCGATCGAGGAGATGCAGGCCATCGCCGACGCCCTCCCCGGCGTCGTCCTGGTCGCCAACATGATCGAGGCCGGCCGCACGCCTCTGCTGACGCCGGCGGAGCTGCACGACCTGGGCTTCGACCTGATCGTGTCCCCGCTGTCGGGCCTGTTCGCCATGGCCAAGTCGGTCGGCACCGCCTACCAGGTGCTCGCCGACCAGGGCACGCTGCGCAACCACCTCGACCTGGTGACCACCTTCGACGAGTTCAACCGGGTGGTCGACCTTGAGGGCCACTACCGGCTGGAGGCCCGGTACCAGGCACCGGAGTGAGCCGGCCCGCCGGCGGCCGGGGCCGGCGGTTGCTGGCGCTGACCTCGCTCCGGCCCCTGCGCCAGCGCGACTTCGCCCTGCTCTGGACTGCGGCGCTCGTCTCCAACATCGGGTCGTGGTTGCAGACGATCGCCGTCGGGGTGCTCGTCACCGAGCTCACCGGCCAGGCCCGCTGGACCGGCCTGGTGGCGGCCGCCGCGTTCGTGCCGATCGGTGTGCTGTCGCCGGTCGGCGGGGCCATCGCCGACCGGGTGGACCGCCGGCGCCTTCTGCTCGCCACGACCATCGGCGAGACGACATTCGCCGTCCTCCTGGCCGTGCTGGTCGGCACCGGCCATGCCACGCCGTTCGGGGTCACCGCCATCGTCCTGGCCGGCGGGTGCATGACCGCCCTCGGCTTCCCCGCCTACCAGGCCATCCTCCCCGACCTCGTCGACCGCGACGACCTCCTCGGGGCCAGCTCGCTGTCCATGGCCCAGTACAACCTGGGCCGGGTGGTGGGGCCGCTGCTGGCCGGCGTGGTGCTGGTCGCCGGCTCCTACACCTGGGCGTTCGCCCTCAACGCGGTGTCCTACGGGGCGGTCATGGTCGCACTGGCGATGGTCCGGCTGCGCCCGCCGGCGCGGAGCGACGAACCGCCGGGGCTGTGGGCGCGGATCGTCGCCGGCGCCCGCGGCGCCCGGGCCGAGCCGGGTTGCCGGACCGCAATCGGGATGATCGCGGTGACTGCCCTCCTCCTGTCGCCGTTCATCGCGCTGATCCCGGCGGTCACGGTCAAGCTCTTCGCCGGCGGCGAGGGGGCGACGTCGCTGCTCATCGGCGCCCAAGGCGTCGGCGCGGTGGCCGGCGCCCTCAGCCTGGCGTCGATGGCCCGGCGCTACGGGCGCCGGCGGGTGCTGGTGGTCAATCTCGGTGTGCTGCCGTTCCTCCTGGGCGCCTACGCCGCGGCCCCCACCCTGGCCGTCGCCACCGTGGCGCTGGTCGCGGTGGGCGCGGCCTACGTCGGCGTGCTCTCCGGGCTGGGGACGGTGGTGCAGCTCCGAGCGCCGGCGGCCCTCCGGGCCCGGATCCTCAGCCTGTACATGGTGGCCCTGGGCACGGTCTACCCGCTCGGCGCCGTGTTGCAGGGGGCGCTGGGCGACCGCATCGGGCTGCGGTCGGTCACCGCCGGGGGGGCGGTGGTGTTCCTGGCCGTCATCGTGGTCGTCCGCCTGGTGCGGCCCGACCTGGTGGCCGCGCTCGACGACCCGCCGGCGTCAACGGGTGACGCGATGGCTGGGTTCGTGCCGCTCGAGGATGTCGTGTAGCGACGCTGGTTGTCGGGGCCGGGCTTGGGCCGGCGGGGCAGGGTCATCCGACGGTGTCCTGGCGCCGTGAAGTGTCCCCGGTTGGGGAGGAGGGGCGACGCTCTCACTGCTGGCCCACACGGGGTCAGTGCAGGTGGCGGCTTCCTCAGCCGGGGCGGTAGGAGCGCAGGCCGTCGTCGGGCGTCGACAGCGGCTCGTCCATCCCCAACGACGCGGCCAGCTGGTTCCAGGCGTCTCGGCTCCACCCGGCGATGGCCTGACGGATCACCCCGTCGGGCCCGACGAGGAACAGGGTGGGCACGGCCTCGATGTCGTAGGCCGCGGAGGTCGAATACGGCGCCGGCTGGCTCAGGCTCGGCACCCGCTGGCCCTCGTCCTCGTTGTACTGGGTGAGCGCCGCCGGCGGGTCCTCGCCGATGGCGACGACTCTCACCCCGCCCTCGGACAGCTTGGTGAGCATGGGGGCGACCATCTGGCAGACCGGGCAGCTCACCTTGAAGAAGGCCACCAGCGTGGTGCCCTCCGTCCACGGATCGGAGACCTGGCCACCGCCATCGACGGCGGGGAGGGTGAACGACGGGGCCTTGTCACCTGCACCGAGCATGACTTCGATGGTAGGTGCATCCGGAACTAACCTTCCACGCATGGCCTCCAAGAAGAAGCGGCCCGCGTCGCGCCCCCAGTCCGGGTCCCGACCCGTCGCCAAGCGTCCGGCCCAGCCGGGTGGGGCCGCGAAGGGTGCCGGCGGGCCGGCGCCCGCGGCACCGGCGAAGGCCGCCCCGAAGCCCACCAAGGAGCGAACGGGCCCCACCCGCGCCGAACGCCTGGCTGCGGCCGAGGCGTCCCGGCGTCGCAAGGCCAGCCGCAACCGGGCCCTGATCGCCGGCGGCACGGCGCTCGTGCTGGTCCTGCTCGTGGTCACCATCTCCCGGAGCCGGGGTTCGAACGACGCAATCGTGACCAAGATGGAAGCGAGCGGCTCGTGCGCCTATGACGCAAAGGCCGATCCCGACGGCGGCGCCGGCAACAACCACGTCACCGGTGACCTCACCTACAAGGTGAACCCGCCGGCGGGTGGCAACCACAACCCGTCGCCGGCCTCGCCGGGGATCTTCACCGCTGACAGCACGCCCCCGGACTCCCGGATCGTCCACGCTCTCGAGCACGGCTACATCGCCATCTGGTACCGGCCCGACATCTCGCCGGCCCAGCTCACCGAACTTCAGGGCCTGGCCAACCGCTCCATCAAAGATGTCCTCCTGGTGCCTCGGGCATCGCTCACCGATACGCCGGTGGCGGCGACGGCCTGGCACCGCCGGCTCATGTGCGATCGGCCCGACATCGCCGCGTTGGAGAAGTTCGTCACCAGCTACCGCAACAAGGGCCCCGAAAAGATCCCCCACTGACGCGCGATAATTCCGACATGCAACGGGCCGGACGGGCGTGGTTGGTGGTGGTCGCCCTCGTCGGCATGGTCGGGGCCTCCTGCGCTGACGGGGGACCGAGCGAGATCGAGCGGGCGGCGGCGGCGATCGCCTTCGCCGCGTCGAGCACGACGGCACCCACCCCTGCTCCGGCCACGACCGTGACCATCCGTGCCGAAACGTCGTCCACATTGGCCGCGCCGCCCAGCACCCAGCTCCGGGTCACCGCGCCCACAACGCCGCTCGCCGGCCTGGGCGCCGGCGCCCGGGGCGTCGAGGTCGCCGCCCTGGAGCGCAAGCTCGTCGCCCTGCAGTACGACGTGGGCGCCATCGATGATGTCTATGACCAGAACACCGCCTACGGGGTGATGGCCTTCCAGAAGGTCACCGGCATGGCCCGGACGGGCCGGGCCACCGACGACGTGGTCGCCGCCCTGGCCTCGGCCACCTCGCCGCCGGCGCTGGTGCCCAACGGGGGCCCCGACCGGGTGGAGGTCGACATCCCCCGCCAGGTCCTGTTCCTGTACAAGGCCAACACGCTCCAGAAGATCATCACCATCTCCAGCGGGAGCAACCAGCGCTTCTGCTCCGAGGGCTACTGTCGCAAGGCGGTGACTCCCGGCGGGTCGTTCGCTATCTACCGCCAGGGCCGGGGTTGGGAGTACGGCCCCCTCGGCGGGCTCTACAGCCCGGCCTACTTCAACGGCGGGATCGCCATCCACGGGGCGCAGTCGGTGCCGGCCACGCCGGCGTCGCACGGCTGCATCCGCATCCCCATGGCCGCGGCCGAGTGGTTCCCGGGCCAGGTGTCCATCGGGATGACCGTCCACGTGGTCGGCGTGCCCGGCGAGCCGCCGACGCCGGGGGTCAGCGTCGCCGCCCCGACCAGCACCGTCCCGCCGACGACTGCCGCACCGGTCGTCACCCTGCCGACGGTGACGACCACCCCCGGCCTACTGGGTGGCCTGTTCGCCCCGCCGCCGGCGCCGTAGGGCAGGCCGGCCCCGGGGCCGAGCGCCGCGCTACGCCAGCGGTTCTCCGTACCCGGCGTAGCCGGTCGATTCCAGCTCCTCGGCCAGCTCGGGACCGCCCGACGCCACGATCCGGCCGTCGCGCATGACCGACACCACGTCGGGGCGCAGCTCCCGGAGGAGACGGCTGTAGTGGGTGATGACCAGCACGCCGAGGCCGACCTCGTTGGTGATGAGCTCGACCCGCTGGGACACCGCCTTCAGGGCATCGACGTCAAGGCCGGAGTCGATCTCGTCGAGGACGGCGAACTTCGGGTCGAGCACCGCGAGCTGCACCGTTTCGGCGCGCTTCTGCTCCCCACCCGAGAACTCGTCGTTCACGCCGCGCGCCAAGAGCTCGGCGCGCACACCGAGCGCGGTGCCCTCCTCGACAACGGCATCGTGCAGGCCCGCGGCGTCGAGGTGACGCGCGCGGAGCGACGCGGCGACGAGGTGTTCCAACGGAACGCCGGGCACGGCGACCGGGTATTGCATCGCGAGGAAGAGGCCGCGTTGCGCGCGTTGCCAGGTGGGCAAGCCGCGTAGCTCCTCGCCGTCGATCGTGATGGAGCC